>NZ_JBSXOQ010000116.1:0-142876 GCF_056859495.1 Sphingobium sp. L-44
CGGCAAGGGCCGGCCGCTGGTCATGCTGCTGAGCGAGGGCCAGATGAGCGACTACAAGGGCGCTGCCCTGATGCTCGACGCCTTGCCTCCCGCCAAAGCCTTGCTCGGCGATCGAGGCTATGACGCCGACTGGTTCCGCAAAGCGCTTGCGGAGCGCAACATCACCGCCTGTATTCCCTCAAAGAAGAACCGGAACGTGCCAATCCCGCACGACGCCGCGCTCTATCGTCAGCGCCACAAGATCGAAAACATGTTCGGCAAGCTCAAGGACTGGCGGCGCATCCACACCCGATACGACCGTTGCGCACACACCTTCATGTCCGCCATCTGTATCGCCGCCGCCGTTATCTTCTGGCTCAATCAATGAGTCCTGAGCCTAGCAGATGCAGATAAAAGTAACCCCACCGGAAAGATCTCCACGGCGGGACCAGAATTCAGGAAGGGCCGCTCTACAGGGGAGGAGCGGCGAGCCGGCTACGGTGCACCGCGATGACGTTATGATGACGATGCCTTCTGCCACTTGCCGAAATCTTACACCGTCCAGAACATGGGATTGCGCAGCCAGTCGTCGATGGCAGATTCGCGCCCATTGTAGACTTTAATCTTCATGCCCTTCCTGCGAGGTCCAGACCTCATGCGCGTCGATCTGGATGCGCAGGATGGCGCGCAGCAGGGTGGCGCGGGCGTCAATTTCCTGGCGGCGCGTCTCGTTCGCCTGGCGGCGGGCGAGCAGCGTATCGGCGAGGTCGATCTGGCCCAGCTCATAGCCTCTCTTCGTCCGGGTCGCGGCGGCGGCGGCACTGGCGGCAGCGCTTTCCATGCTGCGCCAGACCGCTTCGCGGGCGCGGACATTGCTGAGATCGGCGGCGGCGGTCGCCTCTATCTCGCGCCGCACGCGGGCGAGTTCTAGTTCCGCCGCACTGGCGTCTGCGGTCGCCTGGTCATGCGCGGCGCGGCGATAGCCACCGCCCAGCGGAATGGAGCCGACCAGACCGATGCCCTTTTCCAGCCCGCCCCGTTCGCTGAAGACGCGCACGCCGAATGACGGGTCGGCGATGCGATCGGCCGAGGCGCGGCGGGCGACCATGGCCAGCCGCTGCGCCTCCCGCTCCGACGCGCGGATCTCATGGCTGCGCTCGATCACCAGATTGCGCAGTTTCTCCAGCGCCGTGGCGGGCATGGCCGGATCGGCAAGCAAGGGCGCCTCTTCGGGCAGAGCAAGGCCGGGGAAGCCGGCGGCGAGCTTCACCCGCGCCTCATCCCGCGCCGCGCGGGAGCTTGCGGCCTGCGCCTCCGCCTGAGCCAGCGCGGCTTCAGCCTGGTCGACGTCCAGTAGCGACGCGTCACGCAACTGGGCACGGCGGCGCACGGCCGCCATGTCCTGCGTCAGGCTGGCGGCGGAATCGAGGTCGGTGCGATGCTGGGCACTGGCGACCAGCCAGTCATGCCAGAGATCGGAAAAGGCGAGCGCGGTCTGATGCCGTACATCCTCCATCAGATTATGCGCCACCTCGATGCCCAGCTCGCCGGCCTTGCGATCCAGCGACGCCTTGCCGGGCAGGCGGAACGGGCGGGTGAGGTTGACGTCATATTCACCATAATCGCCCTCCCCCTCGGCCGAGCGGCGGGAGACCGTGCCCTGGAAGGTAAACTCATGGCTGCCCCGGCGGAGCATGGCGGCGCCGGCCTCGGCCGAGCGCACGCGCGCTTGTGCCGCAGCCACGGCGGGATGGCTATCAAGCGCTTCGACCACCAAGGGTTCGGGCGGCAGGTCGGTGCGCTGGGCCCAGGCGGGCGTGGTAATGAGGGCGGTGGCCGACAGGAGAAGCGCACGGATCATGCGATGCGCCCCCGTGCCGCGACCGGGCAGGCGTGCCAGCGGACCGGATGGCCCCGCCGCGCATCGGTGACGGCGGCGACCAGCGGGGCGACATCGTCCGCCGCCACGATCAGGTCGATCGCCGCCCGGCGCAGCGTGCCGCGCACCTGCTCGCCTGCGCCGGCATCGCCGAAATCGCGGCCCAGCACCTGCTCGTCGCGCAGATGGAGCGGCGCCGGGGTGCGGCCGCGCAGCGCGTCGGCCACGCCGTCGCGGTCGATCGCGGCGCAATAGAAGGTCAGCAACATGTCGGTCATGATCGGGCTTCCGTGGCGCCTTCACCGAAGCGCTCGAACAGGATGGGCAAAAGGATGAGGGTGAGCAGGGTCGAACTGACCAGCCCGCCGATCACCACGATGGCGAGCGGCTTCTGGATTTCCGACCCTGGCCCGGTCGCGAACATCAGCGGGACAAGGCCGAAGGCCGTGATGCTGGCGGTCATCAGCACCGGGCGCAGCCGGCGTTCGGCGCCCAGTCGCACGGCCTGGGCCATGCTCTGCCCTTCTTCGCGCAACTGGCGGAAATAGGCGACGAGGACGAGGCCGTTCAGCACCGCGATGCCGAGCAGCGCGATGAAACCGACCGAGGCAGGCACGGAGAGATATTGGCCCGATACCCAGAGCGAGATGATGCCGCCGACCATGGCGAAGGGAATGTTGGCGAGGATCAGCAGCGACGCGCGCATCGAGCGCAGGGTCATGAGCAGCACCAGCAGGATCAGCAGCAGCGCGGCCGGGATGACCAGCATCAGCCGGGCGGAGGCGCGCTGCTGATTTTCGAACTGGCCGCCCCAGACCATGCGATAGCCGGCCGGCATCTTGATCTCGCGATCGACGGTGGCGCGCGCCTCATCGACATAGCCGACCAGATCGCGGCCCGAGACGAAGGCCTGGACCAGCGCGTAGCGCGAGCCATTTTCATGGTCGAGCTTGACCGGCCCCTCGGTGCGTTCGACCCGCGCCATGTCGCTGACCCGCGCGACGGTGCCGTCGGGCGTGCGCAGCGGCAGGTCGGCAAAGCGGGTCGCGTCGCTGCGGATCGTCTCGTCGCCCTTGACCAGGATCGGCACACGCTTCTGCCCGTCGGCGACGACGCCGGCATGCACGCCCTCGATCTGGGCACGCAGCGTGTCCTGCATCTGGTCGATCGGCATGCCGAAACGGCCGGCGGCGGCGCGATCGATATCGAGCTGGAGATAGTCGACATGGTCGTTGGCGACCGTCATCACCTCCGAAGCGCCGCGCGTCTTCGACAATATCTTCTGCACCTGCCCGGCAAGGTCCGACAGGGTGGCGAGGTCCGGGCCGAAAATCTTGACGGCAAGGTCGCCGCGCGATCCGGTCAGCATTTCCGAGACGCGCATCTCGATCGGCTGGGTGAAGGTCGGCTCGATGCCGGGCAGCCTGTCGAGCGACTTGCGGATTTCATCGACGACGAATGCCTTGTCGCCGCGCCACTCCTTCTGGGGTTTGAGCACCACGAAACTGTCGGTCTCGTTCGGGCTCATCGGATCAAGGCCGATCTCGTCGGTGCCGACGCGGGCGATGATCTGCGCGATTTCGGGCACATCCTTCATCAGCGACTGCTGCACTGCCGTGTCGCCCAGCACCGACTGGTCGAGATTGATGGTCGGCAGCTTGGCGGTCTGGACGATCACCGAGCCTTCATCCATCGACGGCATGAAGGTCTTGCCGACCGCGCCATAGGCCAGGCCCGCCAGCACCAAGCCGAGCGCGGCCAGGCCATAGACCAGCCGTTTGCGGCCAAAGGCACCGTCGAGCAGCGCCCGATAGCGCGGCGTCAGCTTGCGCATGATCCAGGGTTCGCCATGATGGCCAGCCTTGAGGCCGAGCGAGGCGAGCACCGGGACCAGCGTGAGCGCGATCAGCAGCGATCCTGCCAGCGCGAAGATGATGGTGAGCGCGACCGGGGCGAACAGCTTGCCCTCCAGCCCTTCGAGCGAGAGCAGGGGCAGGAAGACGAGCGCGATGATGACGATGCCCGCCGACACCGGCACCACGACTTCGCCGGTGGCGCGGTAGACATGGTGCAGTCGCGGCGGGCCATCATCCTTCGCATGATTGAGCCGCTCGACGATGTTCTCGACCACCACGACCGCGCCGTCGACCAGCATGCCGATGGCAATGGCCAGGCCGCCCAGGCTCATGAGGTTGGCCGACAGGCCCATGCCGCGCATCATCAGGAAGGTGACGAGCGCCGACATCGGCAAAGTGGCGGCCACGATCGCCGCCGCGCGCCAGTCGCCCAGGAACAGGATCAGCAGGATGATGACCAGGACGGTCGCCTCGATCAGCGCCTTTTCGACCGTGCCGACGGCGCGGCCGATCAGGTCGGATCGGTCATAGAAGACGGCGATCTTGGTGCCCTGTGGCAGGGTCTTTTCCAGTTCGGCGACGCGTGCCTTGACGCCATCGACCACGGCGCGGGCATCGGCACCGCGCAGCGCGATCACCAGCCCCTGCACCGCCTCGCCCTTGCCGTTGGCGGTGACCGCGCCATAGCGGGTCAGGCTGCCGGTGCCGACGGTCGCGACATCGCCCATGCGGACGATGCGGCCATTGCGGGTGGCGATGACCATCGACTGGAGGTCCGCTTCCGACTGGATCGCACCGACCGCCCGGACGATCAGCGATTCCTCGCCCTGCGACAGGCGACCGGCGCCGTCATTGCGGTTACCGCGCTCGATCGCTTCCTGAAGATCGGCGATGCCGAGGCCCGCGCTGGCGAGCGCGATCGGATCGGGCCGCACCTCGAAGGTGCGAACGAAACCGCCCAGCGCATTGACGTCGGCGACGCCCGGCACGGTGCGCAGTGCCGGCCGGATCGTCCAGTCGAGAAGGGTGCGCTTTTCCTCCAGGCTCAAAGGCCCTTCGATCGTGAACATGAAGATGTCGGACAAGGGCGTCGAGATCGGTGCCATGCCGCCCGATACCGCGGGTGGCAGGTCGCCCATCACGCCCGACAGGCGTTCGGCGACCTGTTGGCGCGCCCAGTAGATGTCGGTGCCGTCGACGAAATCGATGGTGATGTCGGCGATCGCATATTTGGCCGAGGAACGCAGGATCGCCTGCCCCGGAATGCCCAGCATCTCCATCTCGATCGGGGTGATGACGCGGCTTTCCACCTCCTCCGGCGTCATGCCGGGGGCTTTGAGGATCACCTTCACCTGGGTCTGGGCGATGTTGGGATAGGCATCGACCGGCAGGTTGACGAAGGCCCAGGCCCCCAGCACGGCGGTCAGCAGGGCAAGCGCGATGACGATCAGGCGATAGGACAGCGCCCAGGCAGCCAGCGATTTGAGCATCCGGCCTTACTCGCCCATCGCCAGCGGCTTGAGCGCGCTGGTGCCGGCGACGACGACCTGCTCGCCCGGCTTCACGCCGGACAGGATCAGGACATGATCGCCATCCTTGCCGCCGGTCCTGACCGGACGTGCAACGACGCCGGCGCGGGTGCGCACGAACAATGTGTCGCCGCCGGGCAGCGTCGTGACGGCGGCGGCGGGCACCATGGCGGCACCGGCGGGCGCGGGGCCGAAGATCGACAGGCTGGTGGCGCGGCCGGCCATGGCACCGGGGCCAGCCGGCAACTTGGCCTTCAATGTTACCGACCGGGTGGCGGGATCGATGGTCGATCCGACGGCGGTCACCGTGCCGCGCAGATCATCGCCCAGCGCCACGGTCATGCCGGGCTTCACCTGCCCCGCCAGCCGCTCGGGCAATTGCGCCTGCGCCTCATATTGGCCGGCCGCATCGATCACATAGGGCGCGGTGGTGCCATCGACGACGCTGCCGGCATGGATCGCGGCGCTGGTCACGCGACCCGCGATCGGCGCGGTCAGCGTGTAGGTGCCGCTGGCGCCCGATCCGTTCACCATCGTTAGGATGCGGCTCTTTTCCGACACGTCGGCGCGGGCCTCGCCCAGCACGGCGCGGGCCTCGTCCGCGCGGGCGCCGGCGATGATGCCTTCGCGTTCCAGTTGCGACAGGCGGCTGGCGCTCGATTGCGCCACGCCCAGCCGTGCGCTCGCGCGATTGAGGTCCGCGCCCATGGACAGGACATCGCGGCTCGACACGATGGCCAGCGGCTGGCCGCGCCGCACTTCCTCGCCCTCGACCACCAGAATGCGGGTGACGACGCCGGGGAAGGTAGCGGCGACCGCGACACGGGCGTTGGGCGGCGGCGCGATCAGCGCGGGCACGACCGCAATCGGCGCCTCGGTGGCAGCGACGGCCGCGCCGAATTTCAGCCCCAGCCGGGCGATATTGTCCGCCGTCAGCGGGATCGATCCGTCCGCCTGTTGCGCCGCAGCGCTGTCATTGGCGGGCGCGGCCTGCTCCCCCGAACAGGCAGCAAGCGACAGGAGGGCGAGAGCACCGGGCAGGCACACGAATCGGAATAGCGGGACCATGGCCCCCGCCCTACGGGATCAAACTGACGAGACCCTGACGAGGAGGCCGGGGCGCTACAACCGTGGCGCGAAATCCAGCACCAGTTCCTGTGCATCGGCCACGCTGGAGAGGGTGCCGCCATGCGCGGCCATGATGCGGGCGACGATCGCCAGCCCCAGCCCGGCGCCTTCGCTGCTGGCATGATCCGCGCGGCGATGGCGTTGGACCAGTTCGGCCAGCCGCTCGGGCGTCAACCCGGCGCCACCATCCTTCACCCGCAAGCGCGGACCGGGGCCAGCGATCACCGTGACGGCGCCACCCGCCGGCGTCACCCGCAGCGCATTTTCGACAAGGTTGCGCAGCGCCGCCGCGACCGTCTCGCGCTGTCCCATGATCGGCGCGACATCGCCGACGCGGGTCAGCGACAGGCTCTTGTCGGCAGCGATCGCGCCGGGCGCCATCAGGCTGACGATTTCGGCGCCGACATCCTCCAGCCGGACGCTGTCGCGGATCGACTGGGCTACACTCTGCGCCTCGACCCGCGCGAGCAGCATCAACTGGTCGATCAGCCGGCGCATCGCGATCACCTCGGCGCGCAGACGCGGCGCATCGGGATGGTCGAGCCCGTCCAGTTCCAGCGCCAGCACGGCGAGCGGCGTGCGCAGTTCATGCGCGACGTCAGCGGCGAACGCCTCATGATCGCGCGCCGCCTGGTCAAGTTGGCCAAGCAGGCGATTGACAGCCTGGGCGAAGGGCACGGCCTCGGTCGGGAAGGCGGCATGATCGATTAGCACGCCACGCTGATGGCGCTCGGCCACCTGCAACTGGGCGACCGCCTCCCCCAATGGCGCCAGCGCCTTTCGGATCACGATCAGGCTGGCCATGCCCATCGGGATGATCAGCACCAGGATCGGCAGGATGACATGCTCGAACAATTCGCGGAAGGCATGGCGGGCGGCAGCCGGGTCGCCCAGCGCGGTGAAGCTTTGCTGATGTTCGTTGATGATGAAGACGAGCAGCAGCGTGGTGCCGATGAAGCCCACGATCGATAGGCCTATGAAGAGCCGACGGGCAATCGAGCTACGCTGGCTCATGCCGCCGGCTCCCGCAGCATATAGCCGACGCCGCGCACGGTATGGAGCATGCCACGCGCGCCCGCTTCCTCCAGCTTGCGGCGCAGGCGCGACACCGTGGCTTCGACCGCATTGGGGGTGACCGGTTCGGCAAAGGAATAAAGCGCGCTTTCGATGCTCTCGCGCCGGACCACGGCGCCGGCCTGACGCAGCAGCAGTTCCAGCAGATCGGTCTCGCGGCGGGACAGGTCGATCGCCTGCCCCCCGCACAGCGTCATACGCCGCGCCGAATCGACCAGCAGCGGACCGAAGCGCAATTCGGTCTGGGCACGCGGCCCCGGCCGACGCATCAGCGCGCGGATGCGGGCGGCGATCTCGTCCACCTCAGCGGGTTTCACGACATAATCGTCGGCGCCGGCATCAAGGCCGGTGACGCGGTCCTCCAGCGCGTCGCGCGCCGTCAGGACCAGGGCAGGCTGCATATGCCCCTGCCGCCTGATGTCGCGCAGCCAGGCAATGCCGTCGCCATCGGGCAGGCCGCGATCGACGATCAGTACATCATGAACTTCCGCTGCGACGGCCTCTGTCGCAATGATCAGCGTTTCGGCATGGTCGCAATGGAACCCACGCCGCTCGAGGCCGGCAATCAGCAGTCCGGCCAGTCGACTATTGTCCTCAATCAGCAAGAGACGCATGACCAGTCTCATCCCGTTTCATCCATGGTGGATCAACAGATTTCTCTGGAAGTCGCCAAGTTTCTTGGCCCTCGCCGCCCTCTCCTGCTCATCCTTCGGCGTGAAACGGTCGGCATAGCAGACGCTGGTCCCTACCTCGCCCTTGCGGACATTGCCGCCCAGCGCCTGCGCCTGCCGATAGGCGATCCAGCGCTGCGCGCCATAGCCCCGCTCGAACAGACGGTCCAACAGGATCAGGATATTGATGCCTGAATAGCAGCGGCCCGTTGCCGCATTGCGGAGAAGCCCCGTGACAGTGAGGCTCGTGTCCCAGGGCTGCACCCATGGCAACCGCCCCTCTTCCAGCTGTGCGATGATGTGCTGCGTCACATCGTCATAGAGCGATCCGTTCCCCGTACCCATGTCCTTTCTCCTGCCTCTCCAGCACCGGCCGCCGGAATGGCGGGGATGGGCGGCAAGGAGGCGCACGGCAGGCCCGTGCCCATAAGGCGGGCTGCACCCGCAGGGCCGCAACGCAAGGGAAGGAGCCGGTGCAGCCGCGCTGGCCGCAGCCAGCAGCCCAAAAGGCTGCAATGCGTCAGCGGCCGTCACCTATATGGGACGAGATAGGCAAAGCCGTCTCGGAGGCGCCAGGGCGCCATAGGGCGTGGTCCGCCAGAGGCGGAGACGCCAAAAGTAAAGATCACATCGACAGAAAAATCTGACAGGCTTCAAATATTTTTACACACTTCATGAGCATTACAGAAAGGTAAATTCAGAATTATAAAACATGTTTATTTGATAATTAAAAGAGATGCACGCACTAATTGTTGCGCCATCACTTGAATATAGCCAAAATAGCATATTTGACTTTAACCGATTTTATCTCGACCATTAACTCCACCACTCCACCACTCCACCACTCCACCAATACAATCAGTGAATTCTTGATAAATAAGGAATGACCGCAAAGGACACGGCGACATCATTTGCGCGTGACCTGCCCCAGCGTGAGCATCACCACACTGTGCTGGGGCAACGTCACGGTCAGAGCGCCTTGCGAGAGGGTCGCGCCACTGAACGGGACAGGCCTCACCACATCGGGCGATCCGAAATCATTGTGCGACTGGACACTCGGCGCGGTCAGGATACGCCCCTCGACCATAGAGGCGGTTACCCCCTCCAGTTTCGCGGTCACTGTCATCGGTCGATTGGGGTCGGTGTTGGCAAGGGCGATATGCACAATGCCTACCCTGTCGCGCACCGCCGCTGCGCTGAGCGCAGGCATCGCCCATTGATCCCTGCTGTACCAAGGGGATGCCAATTCCAAGGGCAGGAAGGTCGCATCCTGGAAGGGCTTGTACATGTCGAACACATGATAGGTGGGCGTCAGCACCATCTTGTCGTCGCGGGTCAGGATCATGGCCTGGAGCACATTCACCATCTGGGCGATGTTGGTCATGCGCACCCGGTCGGCATGGCGGGCGAACAGGTTGATGTTGAGCGCGGCGATGATCGCATCGCGCATACTATTCTGCTGATAGAGGAATCCGGGATTGGTGCCGGGTTCAACATCGGTCCAGATGCCCCATTCGTCCACCGCCAGGTTGACGCGCTTTTCGGGATCATATTTGTCCATGATCGCGCCATGCTTTTCCAGCAGTTCCTCCATGACCAGGGTGCTGGCAAGCGTGCGGGCATAGTCCGTTTCGGTGAACTGGGTCGCCGATCCCTTCACCTTGCCGCGCGTGGGGTGCGTGTAATAATGCAGGCCGATACCGTCGATCGACTTGCCGGCGACGCGCATCATCACGTCGGTCCAATCATAATCGCGGCTGTTCGCCCCGCTCGCGATCTTGAGGATCTTCGTGCCACGCGGTGCTTTCACGAAGGTCGCGTAACGGCGTGTGACGTCAGCCGCATATTCGGCGCGCATGTTACCGCCGCATCCCCACAGTTCGTTGCCGATACCGAACATCGGAAGTTTCCAGGGCTCCTTGCGGCCATTCTTCGCGCGTTCCTGCGCCAGCGTACCGGCCGGCGCGGTCATATATTCGACCCACTCCGCCATTTCCGCCGGTGATCCATTGCCGACATTGCCCGACACATAGGCTTCCGCGCCGATCAGTTCGGCGAAATCCATGAACTCATGCGTGCCAAAACTATTGGGTTCCGCGACGCCGCCCCAATGGGTGTTGATCTTGACCGGACGCTTACCACGCGGGCCGATCCCCTCGCGCCAATGATATTCATCGGCAAAGCAGCCGCCCGGCCAACGCACCAGCGGCACGTTCAAATGCTTCAGGGCGGCGACCACATCATTGCGATAGCCCCGCGTGTTCGGGATTTTCGATTCCGGACCGACCCAGATGCCACCATAAATGCGATAACCCAGATGTTCGGCAAATTGACTGAATATCCTACGATCTATTGTCGCACCGGGCTGGTCGGCATGAAGCGTCGCCGACACGTTCAGGATCGTGGCGGCTGCCGGACTTTCCTGCGCCATTACTGATGCATGCGGCGTCATGATCGCCGTCGCCAGCAACCCGATGGACAATATGGAGCGCTTGATCATTCCGTCCTCTCCCAATCCGGCACGTTTCACGCGTTTCTGAGCGGCTCCACGATCGCGGCGATGTCGCGATGTCCTTCCCCGGCAGAGTCGGCCTCGACGAAGCGCTGCCGTGCGGCCTGGGCGATAGCAGAGGTGATGCCGACATCGGCCAACGCCTGCGCAGCATATCCCAGATCCTTTGCCATCAGCGGCACCAGGAAATGCGGGGCATAATCGCGATCGAGCATCCGTCGGCCCACGCCCTTCACCATCGGACTGGCGGGGGCACCGTCGAAGAGAATGGACATCGCCTGCTCGACGTCCAGTCCATGCTTCTCGAACAAGGCGATGGCTTCTGCCAAGCTGGCCGCCTGCACGCCGCACAGGTAATTATTGGCAAGCTTGACCGTAGCGGCGCTGCCGACGGGGCCGAGATGGACAAGCGCCCCGCCCATGGCATCAAAGGCTGGGCGAGCGGCTTCGATCGCATCCGCGTCGCCGCCGACGAGGAAGCGGAGCGTACCCTGCGCCGCCTGATCGCGACTGCCGGTAACGGGCGCTTCCAGGAAACCTATGCCCCGGGCGACGGCTTCGCGCGCCAGACCGAATACCCAATCGCCGGTCAGCGTGCTGGATTCGATCGCGATCGCGCCCGCCTTCATCGCGGCGAGCGCGCCATCCGCTCCGGTCCAGACCATCTTAGACACGTCGTCATTCGCCAGCATGGCGATGACGATGTCGGCATCTGTCGCCGCCTCCGCCGGCGAGGCGGCGATATGGGCGCCAGCCTCCCCCAATATTGCCGCCTTATCGGCACTACGGTTCCACACCGTCACGTCGAAACCGGCCGACAGCAACTGGCGCGCCATGCCCGATCCCATGATGCCCAAACCAAGTACCGCCACTTTCATCTTCATCATCCGATCACCTTGAAACGCGCGAGCGCGGCCTCGTCAATTTCGAGCCCCAGGCCCGGAAGATTATCGTCAAGATCGATATGGCCATCGACTGCCTGGGGCTCGCCCTTGAAGATGTACCAGAAGAGCTCGTTGCCCACCTCCACATCGACCATTGGGAAATATTCGGCGATGGGGCTGTTGAGGCTCGCCATCACCACATGATAATTGTGCATCTGGCCGGCATGAGGGACGACGGGGATGGAATAGGCTTCGGCGAGCGCCTGTATCTTTCGCGCGGCGGTGATGCCGCCGACGCGGTTGGTGTCGAACTGGAAATAGTCGAGCGATTTCGCCTCGATCATCTGGCGGAAGCCATAGCTGGTAAATTCATGCTCGCCCGCCGCGATCGGCGTCGTGCCGAACCGGCGCAGTTCATGATAGCCGTTGATATCGTCGGGAATGATCGCCTCCTCCAGCCAGCGCAGGTTGAAGGGTTCGATGAGGCGCATCATGCGCTTCGCATAGTCGAGGCTCCAGCCCATATAGGCGTCGGCCATGATGTCGATTTCGTCACCCACCGTTTCGCGCACGGTGCGGATCAGTTCGACATTGCGCGCCATGCCCTCCGCCCCGTCGATCGGCCCCCAGCCGAAACGCAGCTTCATCGCCTTGTAGCCCTGCGCCTTGTAATTGGCGGCTTCCTGCGCCAGCTCGTCGAGCGGGATCGAGTAGAGGCGGCTGGCATAGACCGGGATCTTCGCCTTGGTCCGGCCGCCCAGCAGGCGGAAGACGGGCTGTTTCGCAGCCTTGCCCATCAGATCCCAGATCGCGATGTCGAGCGCGGAAATCGCAACCAGCGCCACGCCCTTGCGCCCGAATGCCATGGTCTTGCGATACATATGCTGCCACAGAAACTCGCTGTCCCACGGATCCTGGCCGATCAACAAGGGGGCAAGATACTGGTCGATCAGTTGCTTGGTCACGAGCGGCGCGAGCGCGGCATTGCCGATCCCAACCAGCCCCTGGTCGGTGAAGATTTCGACAATCAGCCAGCCATGGAAGGTGAAGGTGCCCATGGTTTCGGGCGACAGCATTGGCGACACCATATCCATGGGATTGGTGCAGAAGTGCGGCGGCAGCGGGACGGTTTCGCCTTCCCACTGGACGACGCGGGTGCGGATTTCGGTGATTTTCAAGGGACGACCTTTCGAGTGAAGCTGAGAGGCGAAATGCGGGGGATGGAGCGGCAGATCAGCGCGAAGGCGATCAGGTGCAGGGTGGCAGCAACGGTCAGCACCGGCGCGTAGCCAAGCCCGGCGTCGAGTGTCCAGCCAGCCGCCTGCCCCATCACGATGCCACCAAAGGCGCCACCAAGGCCGACCAGCCCGGCAAGACGTCCCAGGGCGCTGCGCGGCGCAAGGTCGGTCGGCAGGGTCATGACGAGGGTCGACCAGCTTTGCTGCCCGAAGAAGGCGAGGCTGAAGATGCCAATGACCGCTGCGACCGAGGCAGTCGCGGGCGCCAGCATGACCCAGGGCATGCAGGCGGCGCTCAGGCCCAGGGCGATCTTGCGGGCGGCATCGACCGAACGGCCGGCGGAAAGAAGGCGGCTGGAGAGCCAGCCACCGCACAGACTGCCGACACCCGATGCCGCATAGGGAATCCAGCCGATGGTCGCCGCCTGTTTCAGGTCGAAGCCATGCGCCTCGAAGAGATATTTGGGCAGCCAGAAGAGGTAGAAATACCAGGCTCCGTCGCTCAGGAACTTGGCGCCGACAAGGCCACGCACTTCACGGCGGGCAAGGAGCATGGCCACGGTCGGCGCCAGTCCGGCGTCCTCGCCTGCGGAGACGACGTCCCCAGCGGGCGTGCGATAGGTCAGGAACCACCAGAGCGCCCAGGCGAGGCCGAACCCGCCGGTGATGAAGAAAACCCACCGCCAGCTCGCCAGATCGAACCAGTGCCCGTAGGCCAGAATGCCCGCGATCAAGGGCGGTGCGACGACGGCGCCCACTGCCGTCCCGGCATTGACGAGGCCCATGGCGGCCGCGCGGCGTTCAGGCGGAAACCATTCGGCAATGGCGCGGGTAGCGGCGGGGAAGCCGCCGCCCTTCCCTATGCCCAGTAGCAGGCGGCTGACGACCAGCGCAGCGATGCCACCGGCCACGCCATGGCTGGCGCAGGCAAGCGACCAGAAGATCATGATCGCCAGAAAGCCACACCGCGTTCCCACCCGATCCAGCAGCCAGCCGCCACCCAGATACATGAGGCCATAGGTGGCGAGGAAGGCGGAATCGAGAAAGGCCTTGGTCTGGTTTCCAATGGAAATGTCGGCTTCGATATATTTGATCGCCCAGGGAAGCGTCTGGCGATCAAGGTAGGAGATGGCGATGGCGACGGTGATCATCGCCGCAATCGCCCAGCGTTCCCGGTACGGCCCCGATGCGGCCACAACGGCCATCCTATTGCGCGTCCAGGATCAGCAGGGCGACACCCTGGCGCGGAAGCGCAAGATCGATGCTGGCCGCGCCACGCGGGCCGGCGACAGCGACCGTCTCCGCCTTCATGACCGACGCGGCCTCCAACTGCGCATATTGATCCTGATCGGGCGACTGGGGCGAGCCCATCTTCTTCCAGGCGGCAAAGGCATTGGCATGATCGCCATCCACTCGCCACAGCGTCGCCGAGGACGGCGCAGCCTTCAGTCCCTTCAAGCCGATCTTCAGCTGCGCATTCGGCCCGGCGACATCATCGTCATGATAATGCCAGAGTAGCAAGGCGACCTTGCCGTCCGCTGTGCGGGTGGCGATCGATCCGATGTCGGCGTCGCCCTGAATCCCCTTCGTCATCGCCTGATCGAGCGGGATCTGTGCGCTGTTGACGGTCGTCAGCCTGGTCTCCCCGAGTTGGGCGAACATGCGGAAGACATTGAGAACCGGCAGATCGACGCCGTTGGTGGAAAGCTGCCGATAGCCCGCAAACCAGGGCTGATCCTCGAACTCGAACGACCAGGACAGGACGCCTTCTAGATTGACCTTTCTCCGTTCCGCCAATTCCCAGATGCGCGCGAAGCTGGCGGCGGTGTAGCTCGAATACATGGTACCGTTGCGATAGTCGTTCTGCGGCCCAGGACAGGCCGCGCAGCCTTCGGGATCGCTTTCGCCGATCACCACCGGCTTCCCGGCCAGCGACGGGATTGACAGCACTTTGGTAAAGCCGCGATCCGTTTCCCGCAAATGGGTCGCGATCCCCATGCGGACATGCCCGTCGACAAATTCCGGTCGGCCCTTGGCATGGAAGGACAGGAAATCGGTGGGCGTCCCGGTCTGGCCGGTCACATAATTCTTGCCGGACGACACATGCCTCAGGAAGCCGTCCATGAAAGCGCCGCCAGCGCCCGCGACGTCCGGACCGCCGACCCGCGCGGTCGGCAGCGCCCGACGCACCGCGCCGATCGCATAGTCATGAAGCTTGTAGAATTCCTCCGGCGCAGCGGTCCAGTAGAAGGGCGAGTTCGGCTCGTTCCAGACCTCGAAATACCATTTCTCGACCTCGGCCTTGCCGTATTTCTCGATATTGTGGAGCGTCCACTGATAGACCAGTTCCGCCCATTTCTCGTAATCCTTGGGGGGATAGGTCCAGCCGGTCGCGATCAGCTTGTAATCGAACCCAGGCCGCCAGCTATGCTGATAGGGCGTGCCGGCCGGCGCAGATGACATGGCTTCGGGCATGAAGCCGATCTGGAGATAAGGTCGGACGCCGCGAGCCAGATAGGTGTCGATGATGCCGTCGACAACTTTCCAATCATAGACGGGTTTGCCGTCCCTGGTTTCGGTATAGGCGTTGCTGCTGCCCCATTTGAAGGCGGCGGTGCCATCGCCGCTGCTCAACAGGTTATGGGCACGGAAATAGACCTCGCCCTTCTTCAGTTCGCCCAGTTCGACCAGCAATTTCCGGCCGTCCTTCATGGTCGCATAATTGGGCTCGTCCGCGCCGAAGAAGCGCCAGACGGGCGGCAGCTTGCCTGCTGGCTTGGCCGCGTCCACGCTGATCGCGACCTGCCGCGCCGGCATTGTCTGGCCATGGGCCAGTTGCGGCAGCGCCAGCAGCACCGACAGCGAGGCGATCACTCGGGAAATGGTCATGGAACATCCTCTCGATATGGGCTTGTTCAAAGCTTTGCCCGGAAACCAAGGGCAAAGGTGCGCGTGTAAAGAACCGTGTCGCGCGGATAGAGACTGGGGTCGTTGAAAGAGGTTTGATAGAGATTTTTCAGAATGTTGCTCGCGTCGAACACGACCGTGAACTGGGGATTGATCTCGTAGGACAAAGACAGGTCCAGATTGCTGATCGCACCGTTGGCAATGAAATTGGGATTGACCCCAGTAAAATGCAGGCCAGCATTATATTTGTCGCGCCAAACATAGGAGGCGCGACCGGAAAAGCCGCCCTTCTCATAGATGAGCGTGGCGGTACCGGAATATTTGGACACATTCTGGAAGGGGATGTCCATATAGCCGGTAACGCCAGGCAGCGGCGAGAGCGCCTTGTTGTTGCCATCGATATAGGTGCCGTTGGCACTGATACCGATGCCGTCCAGCCATTGCGGCAGTCCCTTGGGGAAGAAGGTGAAGCCGCCCTCGATTCCCTGCAGGCGTCCCGAACCGGAATTTTCCGGGCGGGTGATCTGATAGACGCCATTGTCGTCGCCCAGATAATCGATGTCGAAATTGCTGGTAACCGACTGGATGAAGCCCTTGACGTCGCGACGGAAGATCGTGGCGGTGATCGAGCTGGAACGGTCGATATACCATTCGAGCGACAGGTCGTAATTGTCGGAGCGGATCGGTTTCAGATCGGCGTTGCCGCTCGTTCCCCGGCCGAACGGTTGCTGACCGGGTACCGGTGGCGTCAAAGTGAGCGCCGGATTGAGCTGTGCGAAGCTCGGGCGCGTGATCGTCTTGCTAGCAGCGAAGCGCAGGAAGAGATTGTCCTTCAGCTTGTAGCGCAGCGCCAGGCTGGGCAACACATCCGTGCTCTTGTTCCGGATCGTGACGGGTGAGGTGGCGCCGCGCAGAACCAAGAAGGCATTGGATGTGATGTCGGTGCGGATCACGCGCACGCCGACCTGCCCGTCCAGTTGTCCGACCTCGATATTGGCCTGGCCATAGCCGGCCTGGTTTTTCTCCTTGATGTCAAAGTGCTGGGTATCCTGGAAAGCCGGATCACCGGGCGCGAGACCGAACAATTGCCGTAGCGATCCGATATTGTTCAGCAGATATTCGGTGCCCGGCGTTGCCCATTGCTCCACGAACTTGCCGGTTCCCGTATCGAATCCGCCAGGTGTCACCGTCATCAGCCCCGGCAGGCTGGCCGCCTTGACAGCATAGCATTTGACCGCAACCGCCGGACCGCAATTCACGGTCTGGGTGAAACTGTCCGACTGCGCATCGCGCTGGCTGAGCCGAAGGCCCGTATCCAGCCTGGAAAAGATCAGGAAAGGCGCGCGGTAGGAGAGATCGCCCCGCCAGGCCCATTCCCTGCCGTCGCCGATCGTGCGCGTGGTGGACAGGCGAGACAGATAATAGCGGTCCGGATCGGCAATGTCGTCATTGGGCAGGGAGAAATAGGGGGTGCCCGATCCATCATTGAAGACGGCATCGGTGCGGGACGCGATGAAGTCGACGTCCAGATTATTGCCGACGTCGGTGGCCTTAGACCTTGTGTAGGACAGTTCCGTCGCGGCCTTCCAGTCGTTGGCCTCCCAATCCGCTCCGATCGCCCCTTGCCAGCGATCCGCCTTGTTTCGGTAGGCCGTGCCGAAATTGGCGACACGCCCGCCGCTGATGCTGAGCGATTCTACCAGCTTGGTATCGCCCACGAATGCGAGCGGCGAGCGCAATGTGCCGTTCATCGACGTGAAATTCTGATTGCCGTTGCCGCGTTCGCGATAGCCGTAGAAAAGGCCGCCAACATGAATGGTCAGGCGATCATCCGGCGCCCATTGCAGCGTGGCATTGACGGCCGGGCGGGTCCGGGTGCCGATCCGGTCGAAGGCACCGATAACGTCGGTCCGAAACACGGCAGGGTCATTTGCGCCGTTACCGCGCGGGTCGAGCGGGACGCCCGGGGTGTAGGGCGCGCGGCTATTGTCGAGATTATAGCCGAAATATCCGCCGCTATAGACCGTGAAGTCGCGATAGCGGGTCTTGTGGTAGGAGACGCTCACCAATACGCCAATCTCGCCGATGCCGGTCGACCAGCGATTGCTGATGAGCGCGCTGGCATAGGGATCGATCGTATCGGGCTGCTCGCTATAGACTTCGCGTCCGGCCAGCGCGACTTCCAGCCCCTTGAAGTCGAAGGGCCGGCGGGTGCGCACGTTGATGAGCCCGGCAATGCCGCCTTCCAGTTGATCGGCGGAACGCGATTTGTAGACGTCGACGCCGGCAACCAGGTCTGCCGGCACATCGGCCAGCGACAGGGAACGGCCGGTGGTACTGAAAATGTTGCGGCCGTTGACCAATGTCACGACGTCGGGAAGGCCACGGATCAGCACGGTCGCGGATTCGCCGCGCGCGCGGGGCGAAACCTGGATGCCGGGCACGCGCTGAAGCGCCTCGACCACATTGTTGTCGGGTAGCTTGCCGATATCCTCGGCAACGACAGAATCCACCAACTGCTGCGCATTACGCTTGATGTTTTGTGCTGACGAAAGGCTGGCTCGCATGCCGGTGACGATGATGTCGACATCGCTCACGCCCGTCCCGCTCGCCTCCGCATCACCCTGTGCCACGGCCTCTTGCGCCGCCAGCAACGCGACCAATGAGATGGACAGCTTCATAGCGCCTTTCATCACAGCAATCCCTCCGAGTCATTTTTATTTCTCATACTAGATTATGCGAATTAAAGGTGGTTTCAAGCGATATTTTGACGGAGTAATAGGGACATGTCGAAAATTCTCCACTTTTCCTCATACCAGTTCTGGCAAATGTCGGATCTGGCTTGACGATCGCAGCCGCAAATCGGACGAGAACCTATGACGCAAGCAGATGAGCACCCACTGTCCCGCCCCGCCAGCCAGCCCCAGCGCGCCGTGCACGACAGGATCGCGCATGACCTGGGCATCGCCATCGTGGGCGGCCGCTATCAGCCGGGAGACATATTGCCAGGCGAGGAGCGTTATAGCGCCGAACAGGGCATCTCGCGGACCGCCTATCGTGAGGCGGTCCGCGTCCTGTCAGCCAAGGGGCTGGTCCATAGCCGGACGAAGAGTGGCACGCGCATCAACGACCGGCTTCGCTGGAACATGCTGGACCTAGACGTTCTTGCATGGATGTTCGAAGCCGGCCCCACGCCCGAGTTTCTCCGCGACATCTTCGAATTGCGTATCGTGGTGGAGCCGGCCGCGGCCCAGTTTGCAGCGCTGCGCCGTGATACGCAGGACATTTCACGCATGGGTCATGCGCTCGAGGAAATGCGGCGCTGCGGACTCCAGACGATGGAGGGACGCGCAGCCGACCAGAATTTTCACCGCCAGATCCTGCTCGCAACCCGCAATGAATCCCTCATCACGCTCGCGACATCGGTCACGGCGGTAGTTGCCTGGACCACGCGCTTTGCGCGCGACGAGCGCCAGGAGTCGCGCGATCCGATGCCCGACCATGACGCCGTTTTCGACGCGATCATGCGAAGAGACGGTGAGGATGCACGTTCGAAAATGCTGCTGCTGATCGGCAATGCATCGAGCGATGCCGGCATGCTGTGAACGAGAAAAACTATTTCTCATACCAGATATTGCAGTATCCGGCAGCAGACCGAACGGAACAACCCGCGCCGTTCACCCCACCTGACACAGCGCTTGCGCTTCGAGCGTGCCCAGCCCCTTCTATATCCGGGTGCCCGACATGAGCTGCCCCAAATCGCTTCCCGCGGGCCGCTGGAACAGGCGCAGCCCGAATTCGGGCAGGATCGCGATCAGATGGTCGAAAATATCGGCCTGTATGCCTTCATACTCGGCCCAGACGATGCTGTTGGCGAAGGCGTAGATTTCCAGCGGCAGTCCATGTTCGCTGGGCGCCAGCTGGCGCACCAGCAGGGTCTGGTCGGGGCGGATATTCGGATGCACGCGCAGATAGGCCAGCACATAGGCGCGAAAGGTGCCGATATTGGTCAGCCGCCGGCCATCCAGCCTGTTGTCCGCCGCATGGTCCCCATTCCAGCGTGACAGGTCATGCTGCTTGTCATGCAGATAGGTTCGGAGCAGGCCGAAGCGTGCGACGGCATCAAACCCTGCCTCATCGAGAAAGCCGACACTGTTCTGGTCGATCACCAGCGCCCGCATGATCCGGCGGCCGCCCGATTCCTGCATCCCGCGCCAGTTGCGAAAACTCTCGCTGATCAGCCTGTGCGTCGGGATGGTGGTGATGGTGCGATCGAAATTCTGGACCTTCACCGTGTGCAGCGCGATGTCGATCACATCGCCATTGGCGTTGAGCTGCGGCATCTCGATCCAGTCGCCGACCCGGATCATGTCGTTGGAACCGATCTGGACGGATGCGACCAGCGACAGGATCGTGTCCTTGAACACCAGCATCAGCACGGCCGCCATCGCCCCCAGCCCCGACAATAGCAGCAAGGGCGACTGGTCCATCAGCGCCGCGATCATCAGGATGCTCGCCGCGCCATAGACCAGCAGCTTGGCCACCTGCACATAGCCCTTGATCGGCCGGTTCGCGGCATCGGGGCGGCGCTGATACAGGTCGTTGCCGAGCGTCAGCAGGCCGCTCAAGGCGATGGCCAAGGTCAGGATGATGAAGGCGGCGCACAGGCTGGCGATGAAGCCGGCGAGCCTGACCGGCAGATGCGGGACGGCGGCGACGCCCGACTGGATGATGAGCGCCGGCACGATGTTGGACAGGCGCGCGACGACGGCACCGATATGCGCGGCCTCGACCCGGAACGGCAGGTGATCGATCAGCCGCAGCAACAGGGCCAGGACGATACGCTTGGCCACCCAGTTGGCGCCCCAGGCGAATGCGCCAAGCAACAGCAATCCCGTCATGGCCTGCAACCAGCCATTCTCGACATAGCCGCGGGTCAGGATCTGGAGGCTGTCCGACGCGATATAGAGCTGGCTGATCATGCGGCACGCTCCCGTCCGAACGGATCGTCGTGGAGCGACCGGCCTGCCGTTTCGGGCATGAAGCGGAGCGCAATCAGGCCGATGATGCAGGCCGCCATCATGTAGAAGGCCGGCATGAGTTCATTGCCGGTCACGCCGATCAGCGCGCTGCCGATCGCCGGCGCCGTGCCGCCGAACAGCGAGGTCGACAGATTATAGGCGATCGCGAAGCCGGCGAAGCGCGCGGCGGTGGGGAACAGCGCCGGGAAGGTCGCCGAAATCGTCGCCAGTTGCGGCACATAGAGCAAGCCGAGCAGGACGAAGCCGATGATCGCGCCGACCAGGCCCGTCGCCATCAGCATGTAGAGCGGCACCACCGCGACCAGCAGGCCGATCAGCGACAGGCGCCACATCGGACGGCGCCCGATCCGATCGGACATATGCCCGGCGATCGGCAGGAAGACCATCATGAAGAGCATGCCGATGATCGGCACCACCAGAGCCTCGTCCGGGGACAGGCCGATGCGGCGCTGCAAATAGGTCGGCATGTAGCTGAGCAGCGTATAATTGACGACGTTGAGCGCCACGACCAGCCCGCCCACGACCAGCATCGGCCGCTTATGATCACGCAGCAGCCGGGAAAGGGACGGCGATCCGCTGCCTTCGGCCGCCTGCTCGCGAAAAACCGGCGTGTCCTCCATCCGCGACCGCAGATACATGCCAATGAGGCCCATGGGCGCGGCCACCAGGAAGGGAATGCGCCAGCCCCAGGCATGCATGACCGCGTCCCCCAGCAGTAGCGAAAAGCCCAGCATCAGCGCCGCGCCGAAGGAGAAGCCGGCGAGCGTGCCAAACTCCAGGAAGCTGCCATAGAAGCCGCGCCGCTCGTCGGGCGCATATTCGGCCATGAAGGTCGCGGCCCCGCCATATTCGCCGCCAGTCGAAAAACCCTGCACCATGCGCAGGATGATGAGCAGCGCGGGCGCCGCCCAGCCAATCTGCGCATAGGAAGGGATGAGGCCGACGGCCAGCGTCGCGCCCGACATCAGCAATATGGTCAGCGCGAGCACCGACTTGCGCCCCAGACGGTCACCCAGCGGTCCCCAGAACAGGCCACCCAATGGCCGGACGAGGAAGGAAATGGCAAAGGTCGCCAGCGCGAACAGCACGGCATCATCCACCTCGCCGGGAAAGAGCGCGGCGGAAATATAGGTCACGCCATAGGCATAGATGCCATAGTCGAACCATTCGGTGGCATTGCCCAGCGCCGACGCAGCGATGGCCCGGCGCAGCGTGGCCTTGTCGGCCTGCACCGGGGCAGCAGGGGTGGCAGGAACGGCGGAAGCGGTCATTCGGTCAGTCCGTCTACGGTATTGGGATCGAGCAGCGAGGCCACCGGCGTGGTGCGCGGCACGATCTGGAAGTCCTGCTGGTCGGGCACCGGCACGGGCGGGGTCGCCGTCTGGCGCCAGAGGCCGAAGGCCAGCGTCGCGCCGGCACACAGGGCAATGAAGAGAAAGAGGCCGCTCGTCGGCGCCAGGCTCATCAGCAGGGCAGCGCCGAGCGGACCGATCGCCGCGCCGACCGAATAGAGCAGCACCAGCCGCCCGCTCGCCGCGACCCGCTCGATCGCCAGCAGCCGGTCGTTGCAGTGGGCGACGCAGAGCGGATAGAGGGCGAAACTGAGGCCGCCGAACAGGGCGCCAAGCGCCAGCAGCAGCGGGCCGCCCGACACCAGCATCGCCAGCACCGTGCAGACCGCCAGCGTCGCGGCAAAGCAGCCGACGATCACCCGCCGCCGGTCGAGCCGGTCCGACAGGCGCCCCAGCGGCCATTGCAGCGCGACGCCGCCCAGGATGACGATCATCATGAAACTGGCGGTCGCGCCAAGATCCAGCCCCAGCCGGCGCACATGCACCGCCGCCATGCCATAGAAGGCGCCCAGCATCAGCCCGGTCGCGACCGAGCCGACGGTGCCGAGCGGCGAGGCGGCATAAAGGGCGCGAATGGTGAAGGCCTGCGCATCGACCGGCGCGGGGGCGCTGCTGCGCGTCAGGCAGAGCGGGATGATGGCCAGGGAAATGAGGATGGAGGCGATCTGGAACGGCACCGCCGGCAACGCACCGCTGGCGCCCAGCAGCAATTGCCCGACCGCCTGCCCGGAATAAAGGGCGACCATATAGGCGGCGAGCACGCTGCCGCGCGTTTCCGCCTCCGCCCGATCGTTGAGCCAGCTTTCCAGGCAGATGAACACGCCCGCAACGCAGATGCCATCGATCAGGCGCAGGCAGGCCCAGAAGAGCGGATATTGGACCAGTGCATAGGCCAATGTGCTGGCCGACAGCAGCGAGACGAAGGCGGCGAAGGCGCGGATATGCCCCACCTGTCGCACGATCGCCCCGGCCCGCAACGCACCCACCACAAGCCCACCGAAATAGGCGGTGGCGACCGCACCGATCGCCATCGTGCCGGCCCCTGCCCGCTCCAGCCGCAGGCCGATCAGCGTGGACAGGAAGCCGCTGCCCGCCATCAGCATGAAGATGGCGAGCAGCAGGCTACGGACGGGGTGGATCGCGGCGAACATGGGGGATGACCGGGGGCGGATCAGGCCGCGCGCCGATCCTCCGCCGGTTCCGCCCCGTCCTCCACCAGGGCACGGTGCAGCGCGCCCACGGCGGTCTCATAATGATCGACATCGACGATGAACTGCACATCGACATTGCGGATCTGGTGCTGCATCGCGACGATCGGCACATGGGCATCGGCCAGCGCCTGCAGGGCATCGGGCACCAGCCCCGGCCGGGATATGTCGCTGCCGATGACCGACACGATCGCCACCGGCTGGGCCGATATGGCAGCGTCGGGATAGCGCGCCTGCAAATCCGCGATCACCCGCTTGACCGTCGCCGCATCGGCGGACAGATAATGGGTGATGGTGTTAGCGTTCGACGCCTTGCTGACGATCCAGGCGCCATGGCGGGCCAGCGCGTCCAATATCGCCGCGTCATAGCCTTTCACGCCGACCATATCCTGCTCGAAGAACTGAAGCGCCTGCGCATGGCGCACGCCGGTGACGATCTCGACGCGCGGCGTGTCGGACACATAGGCGCCGCAGATCAGCGTCCCGCCATCTTCCCGGTCGAATGTGTTGCGCACCCGCAGTGGAATGTCGGTCTGGCGCAGCCCCCGGCCGGCGCCGGGATGGATCGCCTCCATCCCCAGATTGGCAAGCTGGTCCGCCACATCATAATTGGTGCGGCCGATCTTGCGCGCCTTGTCCGTCCCCACCAGGCGCGGGTCGGCGCTCGACAGGTGAAACTCCTTGTGGATGATCGCCTCGCGCGCCTTGGTCAGCACGGCGATGCGTGAAAAGGTCATTTCCGAATAGCCACGGGCATAAAGGCGCACCATGCCCTCGCTGCATCCGGCATAGCCGGTGACGATCGGCAGGGTGGTGGAAAGGTCGATCGGCGCGAACGCCTGGCCGATCCGGTCGTCCAGTTCGCGCATGTCCTGCTGGTCCCACAGGGTCAGGTCGACAAACTGCGCATTGACGCCCCGGTCGCGCAGCAGCAGCGCGGTCGAATGCGCGCTATGCGCTTCGCCGAGACCCGCCAGCAGTTCGCGCACCGTTACCAGTTGTTCGTTGACGCAGAAGCGACCATGGCTGCGCAGCCGCGCCAGATCGTCGAGACAGGCGGCGACCGCATCGATCCGCATGTCGACAAAGGCATTGGCCTCCGCCAGCCGGTCGGCGCGGACGAACATCGTCGCATTGCGCTCCTGCATGGCGCGGCGCACCGCCTCCATCGCCTGGCGCCAGCCGTCCGCATCCTCGTCCGCCACGAAGCGGGCATAGACACCCGGTTCGCCGCTTTTCTTGTGCTCCAGCAGCAGGTCGGTCATGCCGGCATAGGCCGACACGACGAAGATGCGATGATAGAGGTCCGCGCCCTTGCGGCCGGCGATCAGCACATTGTCGAACAATGTCGCGGTCGCGGCCATGGACGTGCCGCCGATCTTCTCGACGCTATGCAGGCTGCTCATGCCAGCGCCTCCTGCATCAGGGGGCCGGTGATCGGCGTGATGACCGGCGGCTCGCCGCGCGCGGCAATGAAGGCGGGGCGCGGCCGGTCGACACCAAAGGGCGCCTCCAGCCGGTTGGACACCGCATTATAGACCAGGAAGGCATTGGCGCGCGGGAAGGGTGTGATGTTGCCGTTCGACCCGTGCATGATGTTGCAGTCGAAGATCACCACCGATCCGGGCTTGCCGGTCGGCGCGACGATGCCATGATGATGCGCCAGTTCGGCCAGGCTGTCCTCGTCGGGAACGCCATATTCCTGGCGCTTGAGCGACTGGCGATAATGATCCTCGGGCGTCTCGCCGACGCAGGTCAGATATTGGCGATGCGATCCGGGGATCAGCATCAACGGGCCGTTATGCGGCGTGTTTTCGGCCAGCAGCACCGACATGGACAGCGCGCGCATGCGCGGCATGCCATCCTCCACATGCCAGGTCTCGAAATCACTGTGCCAGTAGAATTCCTTGCCCTGGAAACCGGGCTTATAGTTGAGCCGCGACTGGTGGATATAGACATCGTCACCCAGCAGGAAGCGGGCCACGCCGGCCAGGCGGCTGTCCGCCGCCAGCCGCTCGATCACCCGGCTCTGGGCATGGATGCGGAAGATGGAACGAACTTCCTTACCGCCCGGTTCGGTGATGACCGTTTCAGCTTCCAACGCATCGGGATCAGCCAGCAGCTTGCGGGCCTCGTGCTGAAGGAAGGCGACTTCCGCGTCGGAGAAAATGTCTTCCAGCACCAGATAGCCGTCGCGCTCGAAGGCATCCGCCTGGTCGCGGCTGATCGGCGCGCCGGCGCTCCAGTCGGCATGGACGACCGGATCGTGGCGCGGCAGGAATTCCGCCATGTCGGCATGGCGGGACGGGTAGAGGTCTTTCATGGGACTCCCCCTTTTTTCAATCTAAGATAATAAAGGCGTGGCTGGCTCGGGCAGCCCCAAGCCAGAGCTTGATCCGTTCATACTGAATCGGATCAAGCTCCAATTTTCGTTGTTGTCCGCATTTTCCGAGTCAGCAGATGTGGCCATCTGCTTTGAAAATGCTGGAGCGTCACGCATCAGTCGGCCAGCGCAGGCTCGCGCGCGGCGCTGCTATCGGCGGGATAGGCGCCATTCTCGTCATGCACTTCCTTGCCAGTGACCGGAGGATTGAAGGTGCAGGCGCACAGGATATCGGTTTCCGGCCGCACGATATGCTGGTCATGGGCATTGAGCGCATACATGACGCCGGGCGCCAGTTGATGCGTGATGCCGGTGCCCAGATCCTCGATCGTGCCCGTGCCCTTGAGCACCAGCACCGCCTCCAGATGGTTCTGGTAGTGCATGTGCAATTCCTCGCCCGCGTACATGGTGGTGACGTGGAAGGAAAAGCCCATATTGTCGTCCTTCAGCAGAAGGCGGGCACTTTCCCAGCCCTTGGACTTCACATTGCGGTCGGACTTGCGGATGTCCTGAAGCTTGCGAACGATCATGTCTGAAATCTCCTCTTATTCTGCGGCGACGCCATAGGTGACGGTCAGCGCGGACCGGATGCTCTCCTCGAGAATGTCGAGCCCGGCCGACAGCACGGCGTCCTCGATCACGAGGGGCGCCAGTATCTTGACGATCTCGTCATGCGCGCCGCTGGTTTCGATGATGAGCCCCTGCGCAAAGCAGGCGGCGGTGATGGCCTGAGCGACTTCGCCCGATCCGACGTCGATGCCGCGCATCATGCCGCGGCCGCGCGTCGACAGGCCATGTTCGGCCGCCATCGCGTCCAGCCGCCGTTCCAGCAGCGCGCCGCGACGGGCGATATCCTGCTCGAACTGCGCATCGCCCCAGAAATGGCGCAGCGCGGCGGTGGCGGTGACGAAGGCATGGTTATTGCCCCGGAAGGTGCCATTATGTTCGCCCGGCGCCCATTGATCCAGTTCCGGACGGAACAGGGTGAGCGCGAAGGGCAGGCCCATGCCCGACAGCGACTTCGCCATGGTGACGATGTCGGGGGTGAAGCCCATGCCTTCGAAGCTGAAGAAATTGCCGGTGCGGCCACAACCGGCCTGGATATCATCGACGATCATCAGCGCGCCATGGCGCCTGGCGATCTCGGCGATCCGGCGCAACCACTGCGGCGAGGCGGCATTGAGGCCGCCTTCCCCTTGCACCGTCTCCACCAGGATGGCGGCCGGCGCATCAAGGCCGCTCGACGGATCGGACAGGCGCCGTTCCAGCAGGTCGGCGGTATCGACATCGGGACCATGATAACCGTCATAGGGTTCATGGGCGACATGGCTCAGCGGCACGCCCGCGCCGCCGCGCTTGGCAGCATTGCCGGTGCAGGCGAGCGCGCCCAGCGTCATGCCGTGAAAGCCGTTGGTGAAAGCGATCACCAATTCGCGACCCGTTATCTTGCGCGCCAGCTTGATCGCGGCCTCGACCGCATTGGTGCCGGTCGGCCCGGTGAACATGGCGCGATAATCAAGCCCGCGGGGACGCAGGATCACATCCTCCAGCGTGGCAAGGAAGTCGGCCTTGGCATCGGTGTGCAGGTCGAGGCCATGGGTGATGCCGTCGCCGGCGATATAGTCGACCAGCGCAGCCTTCAGGACCGGGTGATTGTGGCCATAGTTGAGCGTGGAGCAGCCCGACAGAAAGTCGAGATAGCGGCCGCCCTGATTGTCGTGCATCCACACGCCTTCCGCGCGGTTGAACTGGCGCGGCATGGCGCGGGCATAGCTGCGCACGGCGGACTCGCGCCGCTCATAAATGGCCGTGTCGGGCATGGCACTGGTGGGTTTGGGCTGGGTCGTGACGGTCATGCTTTTCAATCTCTCTCAAATCTGTGCCAGGGTCGGCAGCGGGCCGATGCGCGCCTGCCATTCGGTGGCGTGGGCGCCGGCAAAATGGGCCTGTTCTTCAAAGCGGGCGGTCTTTTCGATCCGAACGCCCCAACGCCGCGCCAGCCCCTGGAACAGGGCCCAGGAGGCGCGATTATCGTCGGTGATGGTCGTCGTCAGATGAGCGACGCCGGCCTGCTCGGACCGAGCCAGCAGCGCCTCGATCATGCGCCCGGCCAGGCGCTGGCCGCGCGCGGCAGACGACACCGCGACCTGCCATACGAAGAAATTCTCGGGCGCTGTTGGCGGGCGATAGCCCGATACCCAGCCGACCACCGCACCGCCGCGCTCGGCGACGATGCAGCTGTCGGCAAAGTCCGTGCATTGCAGCAGGTTGCAATAGGCCGAATTGGGATCAAGCGGCGGACAGGCCGCAATCAATCCGCTGATGGCTGGCCCGTCCGTGGCGACGGGCTTGCGTAAGACGATGTCCTGCCCCTCGCCCGATCGAGAGCGCGCAGAAGCCCGTGGCGGCGAAGCAGCCGCTGTAGCTTGGGAATCGAAGATTGTTCATCTCCCGAATTATATTTTACTCGGAGAAGCAGATTCTCCGGCGAGACGGGCGGTTATATGCCGATCATCCACGCCATCTTCAACCCCAAAGCCGAAATTATATTTCATATGATGAAGTATATGATGAGGAACTTTTGGCCCCGTTGGCGCTTTGCGGGACTTCGCGCTATGCGCCTTCCCATGGATTCCGAAATTGCCTCCCTGACCCTGCGCGCGCTGCGCCGCGTCCTGCGCGCGACCGAAATCGGCAGCCGTCAGCTGGCGACGACGACCGGGCTCACCCCCTCACAATTGCTGGTGCTGCGGGAAATCGACACGCGCCTGTCTGTCACCCCCTCCGCCGTGGCACAGGCGCTGCAATTCAGCCAGGCGACGATCACCGCGATCGTCGACCGACTGGTCGCGCTCGGCTTCGTCCAGCGCCAGCGCGGCGAGCGCGACAAGCGCCAGATCCACCTGACCCTGCTGCCCGCCGGCCGCGACGCCCTGGCCGACGCCCCCGACCCGCTGCAGAAGCGCTTCACTGATCGCTTCGACGCCCTCCCCACTTGGGAACAGGCCATGATCCTTGCCGCGACGGAAAGGCTGGCGATGCTGATGGACGCAGATTCGATCGACGCCGCACCGCTGCTCGACAGCGGCCGGATCGACCGGTCGGAGCCGCTTTGACGCCCCACGGCGCCCCGCCGTCAGCGTCCCCCCCTTCATAGACTATGCATAGATTCCCTATTCGACGCATCGTCTGCCCTTCGGCCGCCAGTCAGGAAACGCTGTCAGTTGCCGCTTCGATCCGTTAGGAGGGCGCGATGAACGGAGTTATTTGCATGTTGCGCCATTCCGGCCGCACCCTCCTGATTGCAGGATCGATGGCCATCGGCACTGCTGCGCCTGCGCAGCAGGCCGCGCATGGCTCGCTGCTGGTCGGCGCGGTGGTCGTACAGCCCTGCCGCATTTCCAGCGACCAGGCTGCTGGAAATTGCGGACAATATCATTATCGCATGGTGAAATCGTCCAGCGACAACGGAACAGTCGTCTCCCTTCGCAGCGGCAATATGGATCACAGCCGGCAGGACGACATCCTGTCCTATGAATTCTGACGGATCGCTCCGTTATCTTGCGACGAACGCGATTTACGCAAAATATTGGTAAAGCCGTCTTTTGCCCAAAAGCGCGTTATTAACCGACATTGACGATACTCCCTCCATCAAAGCTTGAGGTGTTGGAGGACACATGTTTCGTTTCAAACTGGCCGCATCCCTCGCAGCCGCGGCCCTGCTGACGGGTCTTGCAGGCACGGCCCAGGCAGCCACCACCACCACGACCTTCCCGGTTACCGCAACCGTGATCAAGGCCTGCGTCGTGTCGGCGACGGCGCTGGCGTTCGGCAATTATGACCCGACCGCAACCGGGCCGACCGACGCCACCTCCACCCTGTCGATTCTCTGCACGGTCGGCACCACCTACACGGTCGGCCTGACCGCGGGCACGGCATCGGGGGCGACCGTGACCACGCGCAAGATGTCGAGCGGAAGCAATCTGCTGAGCTATGCGCTGTATCAGGATTCGGCGCACACGACGAACTGGGGCAACACGCCTGCAACCGACACCGCCGCCGCGACGGCGCCGGTCGGCACCAATGCCCTGACCGTCTATGGCCGGATCACGGCCGGCCAGAATGTCCCGATCGGTTCCTATAGCGACACCATCACCGTCAACGTCGTCTATTGATCGATCCGGAGCGAGGCGGCCATGCCCAAGATGTTCGCACGACGCGCGGCAGCGGCCCTGCTCGCCCTGGCGCAGCCCGCCACCGCCTGGGCCGCGACGCTGAAAATCTATCCGGTCTTGGTCGCGCTTGACGACAAGACCCCGGTCGAGACGATGACGATCGAAAATAGCGGCGATGCACCGGCCCGCATGCAGGTGCGGGTCGTGTCATGGCGGCAGGATAATGGGCAGGATCTGTTCGAGGAAACACGCGACATCCTGGCCAATCCGCCGCTGTTCGAAATAGCCGCAGGCGGGCAGCAGATTGCGCGCTTCGGCCTGCGCACGGCCGCCACACCGACCGAGAAAAGCTATCGCGTCTTCCTGGAGGAAATCCCGACCGATCGCCCGACCGCCGCTGGCGAGATCCGCACATTGCTGCGCGTCAGCATCCCGATCTTCGTGACCGCGCCCGGTGCGCAGGCATCCCTGGCGTGGCAGCTGACCGCCACCAGTGACCGGCAGCTCACGCTGACCGCACGCAATGAAGGCAGCGCGCACGTCCACCTCAATCGCCTTGACCTCAAGCGGGCCGACGGCACCGCATTGGCGACGAGGCAGGAATCGATCTACATCCTCCCCGGCGCGACACGCAGCTTCCTGTTCGACATGCAACGACCGGTGGGCGGCGGAGAGAAGCTGACGCTGGAGGCGGCCACCGGCCAGCGCAGCCTGACCGCAGAGCTCGTCCTCCAGTCGGCATCCCATGCCGGTGGGACGCGCTAGCACCCTTCTTGTCCTGCCCTGCGTCGTGGCCAGTTGCGGCATTGCCAGCGCGCAGGACAGCGCGCCGACGACAGGCGCGGTTGCGACGACGGCAGACGCGACGGCGCCCACAATGATGCTGGCCTCGGTCACGCTCAACGGCCGGCTGTTGCCAGGCGACTATCTGCTTGCGCGGCGCGCCGGCGCATTCCTGGTGCGCGTAAAGGATCTGGCTGCCTGGCGGATGCGCCCGCCGACCGGCACGGCAATGATGATCGATGGCGACGCCTTTGTCGCGCTATCCGCGCTCGGCGGCGTCGCGGCCGCCTTCGACGAGCCCAACCAGGCCCTGTTGCTGACGGTGTCGCCCGAAGCCTTCGAAGCGACCAGCGTTGCGCCCGCCAGCACCGTCGCCGCGCCCAGCGACAATATGCTCGCCGCCTTCCTCAACTATGACATTTCTGCCGAATATGCCGGCAAGGCGCGCCTGGGCGCCTTCGTGGAGGCCGGGCTGTCCGATGACTGGGGCGTGGTGTCGAACAGCATGTTGCTGGGCAACGGCACGGTCTATGGTCGGGCGACCCGGCTGGACAGCTATTATCTGCGTGACGATCCGATCAACCTGACGCGCCTCGTCATCGGCGATGGCGTGACGGATGCGCGCGACTGGACGCGGCAGATCCGCTTTGGCGGCGTGCGCTTCGGCACCGAGTTCGCCCTGCAGCCAAGCCTCCTGACCTTTCCGACCCCGTCCCTTGCCGGCAGCGCCGCCGTGCCGTCGAACGTGGAACTGCTGGTGAACGGCACCCAACGCTTCCAGACCGACGTCGGCCAGGGGCCCTTCTCCATCAATCAGGTGCCGCTGGTCACGGGCGCCGGCCAGGTGACGCTGGTGATCCGCGATCCGCTGGGCGTGGAGCGGCGCGTCACGTCCAGCTATTATGTGAGTTCCCGCCTGCTCCGCGCGGGCCTGGCGTCCTGGTCTATGGAGGCAGGAGCCGAACGGCGCGGCTATGGGCTGCGCAGCTTCGGCTATGACAATCCCTTCCTGGCCGGCACCTATCGCCGCGGCCTGACCGACCGGCTGACGATCGAGGGACGGGCCGAAGCCAGCGCCGACGTCACCATGGCCGGCGGCGGCGTCAACATGATCATCGTTCCGATCGGCGAGATCAGCTTGGCGGCAGCGGGATCGACGAGCCAAGCCGGTGAGGGCCTGTTGTATCGGGCGGCCTTCGCCCGCAACGCGCCGACCTGGAACGTCGCTCTCAGTTACCAGCGGGCGTCGAACCGCTATCGCGAAATCGGCGTGGAGCGCGACAGCGAACGGATCGTGGAACAGGTGCAGGGCTCTGCCGGATGGAGCCTGGGCACGATGGGCACGATCGGCGCATCCTATACCAGCCTGACCTATGCCGACAGCCAGTCCGCCCGCGTCCTGTCGGGCAATTACAGCCTGTCCCTGCGCGACAAGGCCTTTGTCAGCGCCTACGCGATCCGCAGCCATTTTTCGGAAAGCGGTCATGAAAACAGCATCGGCTTCAACCTGACCATCCCCTTCGGCCCGCGCAGCAGCGCCTATCTCCAGGCCGATCGGGGTGGCGTGCGGGCGGAAATGCGCAGCACCCCGCCGCAAAGCGGCGGCTGGGGCTATCGGGCGGCGATTTCGACCGGCAGCAATGCGCAGCAGCAGGGCGAGATCCTGTGGCGCGGCAATGCGGCGGAGATGACCGCGCAGGTGGACCGTGCCGGCGGACAAACCGGCTGGCGTGTCACCGGCCAGGGCGGGCTGTTGCTGGCCGATGGCGCGCTGTTCCCGACCCGCCGGGTGGAAAGCGGCTTTGCCGTGGTGCGCGTGCCCGGCCAGGCCGACGTGCGCATCTATCAGGAAAACCGCCTGGTCGCGCGGACAGACGCCCGTGGCATGGCCGTCATTCCCGACCTGCGCCCCTATGAAGTCAATCGCCTCAGCATCGCGGCGGCGGACGTGCCGATCGACATCCGGATGCCCAATGACCAGATCAGGGTGGTGCCGCGCTACCGTGGCGCCGTCAGCGCACGTTTCGTCGCGGTCCGGGAGCATCCGGCGACATTGCGCATCGTCATGCCGGACGGCGCGCCGGCGGAAATCGGCGCCAGCGTCACCGCGGAAGATGAAAAATCCTTTGTCGGCAATGATGGTGCCGTCTTCATCCGCAGCCTTCATCCCGGCATGATGCTGACCGTCGATACGGGGCACGGCCCCTGCCAGGTTCAGGTCGACGCCGTGCCGAACGAAATGCTACCAGTGATCGGGCCGCTGACATGCGTGCCATAAGGAGGATGAGGATGCGCACTGGCCATGCCCTCTACGCCGTTGCGGTCGCGCTGACCGCCCTGTTCATGGCGGCGCCCGCGCAGGCGGCGTGCGATCCCCTGGCCCTATGCACCTGCACCGTATCGGCAAGCGGCCTGAGCTTCGGCAATTACAACCCGATCGCCAGCGGGGATAATGATTCGTCGGGAACGGTCCGCGTGCGCTGCTCGCTGGTGGTCGCGCTGGGCGGCAGCTACACGATCCAGCTGAGCAAGGGGACATCGTCAACCTATGCGCCGCGCGTCCTGACCAATGGCGGCTCGACGCTCGCCTATAATCTCTACACCAGCAATGCGCGCAACCAGGTCTGGGGCGATGGGACCGGCGGATCGCAGACGGTGACCAGCAATTTCATCGCACTGCTGAACCTGGACCAGACCACGACCGTCTATGGCCGTATCCCGGCCGGGCAGAATGTCCCGCCGGGCAGCTATTCGGACACGGTGCTGGTCACGGTCATCTTCTGATCTGGCGTCTCTGAACAGCGCCTATTCATTGGCTGCCAGGGAATAGCCATGGCAGGTCTGCGCGTCGAACTGGATGGTCGTGATGCAATCGCGGCCGCGCTGCTTGCTGGCGTAAAGCTGGCGATCGGCTTCCGCCATCCACAGTTCGGCGGGCAGGTCGGCATGGCAACGGGCACTGGCGACGCCGATGCTGACGGTGATGAAGGGACTGACCTGCGACTGGGCATGGGGAATGTTGAGCGACTGGATCTGCAGCCGGATTTCCTGCGCAACCAGTTCTGCCCCCTGGGGGTCCGCGCCGGGCAGGATGCAGGCGAACTCCTCGCCGCCATAGCGCGCCGGCAGGTCGGTCGCGCGCTTGACCGCGCGGGTCAGTGCGGCGCCGACCATCGCGATGCAGCGATCCCCGGCGGGATGTCCATAGGTATCGTTGAACTGCTTGAAGAAATCGATGTCGAGCATGATGACCGACATCCATTCCCCGGTCCGGGTCAGGCGCGCGCTTTCCGCCTGCAGCGACCGTTCCATGTGGCGACGATTGCTCAGGCCCGTTAGCGCATCGGTCACGGCCAGCGTCGCGAGCTGATCGCGCAGGCGCTTGAGTTCGACATGGTTGCCGACCCGCGCGCGCAATATCGCCGGCTGGATCGGCTTGGTCACATAGTCGATCGCGCCCAGCGACAGGCCGCGCATCTCATCCTCCGTATCGCCAAGCCCCGTGGTGAAGATGATCGGTATATCGACCAGCATGATGTCCGCCTTGATCTGGCGACAGACTTCGAACCCGTCGATGCCCGGCATCAGCACATCCAGCAGGATCAGGTCGGGCTGCACCGTGCGCGCAATGTCCAGCGCCTGCTGGCCCGACGTGGCGAAGCAGATCTCATAATCATCCTCCAGCACGGCGTTCATGATTTCGATGTTCGAAATCTCGTCATCGACGATCAGGATGGTGGCCTTGCTCATGATGTCGCTCCTGCCGGATCGATCGACCGGCCTGCTGTGCCCGCGCCCGGCGCATCAGCATCGATCAGCGCGAGGGCGGTTTCATAATCCAGTTGCTCCAGCGCCCGCTGAACCGGATGGCTGGCGCGCTGATCGGCCGTCAGTCCCATTGCCTGCGCCAGCCGCTCGAACCCGGCGCGGGCGCTGAGGCTCCGGCGCGCGAGCAGCCCGCGCAATTCGGTGCGCGCCTGTTCGACCGCGTCATCATCCTGGACGGTGACGATCGCGACGTCCGATGCCTCTGCGCCCCCCGTCAGGCTGCGCGCGGCGGCGATCGCTGGTGCTATCGCCACCTCCAGATCGACGACCGCGGCCAGCGCCGGCCCGGTTTCGCCCGCCGCCAGCATCCGTTCGATGTCCGACGCGATCTGCTGGACGCCGGGCAGTTCCAGCGATCCGGCCACGCCCTTCAGGCTATGGGCCAGGCGCCGCGCATCGGGCAGCAACCCTGCCGCCAAATGCGCCCGCAAATCCCGGCCGACATGGTCATAGCTGTCACCGAAGGTGACGATCAGCTTGCGCAGCAGCCCGGTCTTGCCATTGACCCGCGCCAGTGCGGCGGGCAGGTCGAAGGGCGGCAGTCGATCGGGCAGCGACGAACCGGCAACCGTCGGCACGACCGGCGACGGCAGCGGCGTGGTCACTCGCCCCGCCTTCAGCCAGCGATCCAGCACCCGGACCAGCACCGGCGGCTCGACCGGCTTGGCAATATGATCGTTCATGCCCGCGGCCTTGCAGCGCTGCTTTTCCTCCTCATAGGCATGGGCCGTCATGGCGATGATCGGCAGATCCTCGGCGCTCCACTGCTCGCGGATGATGCGGGTGGCGCTGATGCCGTCCATTTCGGGCATCTGCACGTCCATCAGCACGGCGGCATAACCCGCCCCCTTCTCGCGCACCATGTCGCAGGCGATGCGGCCATTTTCCGCGAAATCCACCTTCAACCCGGCATCGTCCAGCAGTTCGGCCGCAATCTCGCGGTTGATCTCATTATCCTCGACCAGCAGCACGCGCAGCCCGCGCAGCGCTTCGGCCACCATCGGCAGGGCGGGCGTGGCCGGCGCGGCGACATGGACGACGGGCGCATGTTCCTCGGCGAAAATCTCGGTGATCGTATCCAGCAATATCTTGGGCACGACCGGCTTGGTCAGGAAGGCGGCAACCTTGTCGGTATCGACACCCTGCAACAGATCGTCGGCGCCATAGGCGGTGATGATCAATGCCTTGGGCTGGGGATGGCGCAGCGCCGTGGCGCGCAGCGCATCGACCGTCTCCATCCCGTCCAGGCCGGGCATCTTCCAGTCGAGCAGGGCCAGGTCATAGGGCTCGCCCCGTTCGTCGGCATGTTCGATCGCGGCGATCGCCTCGCCACCCGACGCCACCAGGTCCACCGCCATGCCCCAGCCGGCAAAGACGTCATGGATGATCTGGCGCGACGCCGGATTGTCGTCGGCGGCCAGCACGCGCAGCCGGCGGACATGCGCCGACATCGGCATTTCCAGCCCCATCGCCCGGTCGTCCGCATCCATCAGCATGTGGCAGATGAAGCTGCTGCCCTGGCCGGGTGCGCTCTCGACCGCGATGTCACCGCCCATCTGCTCCACGATCTGACGGCAGATGGCGAGGCCAAGGCCGGTGCCACCGAACCGCCGCGTGGTCGAACTGTCCGCCTGGGTGAAGGAATGGAACAGCGATTTCTGCTGCTCGGGCGTCATGCCGATGCCGGTGTCGCGCACCGTCAGCTTCAGCCGCACCCGGCCATTCTGCTCGGACGCCGACAGGCCGATGGTGACGGTGCCTTCCTCGGAAAATTTGACGGCATTGCTCATCAGGTTGAGCACCACCTGGCAGAAGCGCATTTCATCGCCGATCAGCCGCTCGGGCACGTCGGCATCGACCCGCGAGACGACCCTGACCTGCTTCGCCTCGGCATTGGCCGCGACCAGCTGGATCTGGTTCTCGATCGCGCTGCGCAGGGTGAAGGGATGCGCCTCCAGCGTCAGCTTGCCCGCTTCATTCTTCGAGAAATCGAGGATGTCGTTGATCAGCCGCAGCAGCGACACGCCAGCCTGGTTGATCTTGCCGATATAATCCTGCTGCTTGGGGTCGAGGTCGGTCCGGGCGACCAGATGGCAGAAGCCCAATATGGCGTTCATCGGCGTGCGGATTTCATGGCTCATATTGGCCAGGAACAGGCTCTTCGCGCGATTGGCCTCCTCGGCCTCGCGGGTCCGCGCCTCCAATGCCTGATTCTTGGCCAATATCTCCTCGCCCATCTTCTGGTTGCGCTGAAAACTCTCGACCAGCTTGTCGCTCAGCCAGACCAGCACCGCCGTCTGGAAGGCGACGATGCCGGCATGCAGCAGCACCCGTTCCAGATTGCCCTGCCCCGGAAACACCGCATAGGGCAGCAGATAGAGCAGCAGCAGATGATGCAGCGCCGTCGCCGTCGCCGCCGCCAGGATGGCACGCTTGTCGCACCAGGCGATGGTCAGCGCCAGCATGGCGAAGAAATACATGTGCATGTCCATCTGCCAGGCATGGCCGCGCAGCAGGAACAGCAGGATCGCCGGCTCGCCCATCAGGGCGACGGCGGACAGATAGCGGGTGGCAGGGGCGATACCTTGGCGCCACCAGGTCAGATGATAGGCCCCCGCCAGCAATGTGCCGCCCAGCGCCGCCGCGATCGGCGAATGGCCCGTGAGCAGGGCCACCGTCGCCAGCAACGGCACATGCGCCCAGAAAAGCGGCACGAGGAAGCGACCGAAATGGAAACGCAGCTTGTCCAGTTCGATAATCATGATGTCTGCCCCCCCGGCAATGGTTCGCCGCATTCGATCCGCGACGGCGTCGCGATCACGCCCCAGGCCCCCGCCCTGCGCAACGCCGCCGCGAAATCCGGCCGGTTCGACCCGGCAATGATGATGTTGGACAGGCGCCCCATGCCGACCAGCCCCCCGTCGGCCGCCCGCACCAGGTTGATCGCCTCGGCCCGCGACGCGCCCCAGGGCGCGATCACCAGATAGCGTCCCGAGCCGCTGCCGCTCATGATCCAGGCGGCAGCCAGCCCGACCAGCCCCGCCAGCAACAGCAAAGCCGCAGGCAAATAGGCGGACATGGCGCAGGACGCGTCCATGCTGCCCGCGCGCGCGGGACGGTTCAAACCCTTGAGCAACCCTGCCTCATCCATCGCTTTATTAGGCCATGGAAGCATTTTACAATGGTTAAGAGGCCTTTGCCTGTTCTGTTCGCAAAATGATCGCCTACCTTTCTCGACATGGCCAATATTTACATATGAAATTACAGAAAACGGGCTTGGATTGGCGGCATAATTTACAAGTTATGCGTCAACCGCACGCTCTTTTCTGCAATTCCGACATCGGCTTGCCCGGCTCGCCCGAACATGGCATCTGCGCCGGCCGAACCCGTATTTTTGCCGGACGAGCCCCTGTCTATGGTCGTGCGCAACGCTGCGCCCGGCCCTTGGAGGCGCTTCTCCGGCATCGCCGAGGACAATGCGCCAGCCTGCCCGTCATCCGTCCCTGTCCGACCATCAGCGCACCGGCGATGACTCCATCGCCGCGACCGCACCCGATCGCGCGTCCCGCCTGGCGGCGCATGGTGTCGCCTGATGCTGTTCGGCCAACTCCATTCCGATATCTTCGCGCTGTTCGCCGGGTCGAACCGCTTTCTCTACGAGCGCGTGCTGATCGGCCTCTATGAAGGCTTCTACCGTTCCGACCTGCATTTCCCGACCCAGGGCGAGGTCGTCCAGCTGATCTATACGCTGCTGGGCGACAATGCGGAGCTGTGGCGCGAGGATGAAAGCCCGGTGGTGCTGGACAAGCTGGCCGCGCGACCGGGCCGCCGCGTGCGCCGGCGCAAGCTGGAAGCCGCCGACGCGCAGGCGACCAGCGCGGCGATGATGCGCGCCCGGCATATCTACAACCGGCTTCAGGCTACCGGCTGGATCGAGGAAAGCCGCTATGGCCTGAAGGTCACGGTCGACATGCCGGCCGGCGCCATGCGCCTGGCCGAATTTCTCTGCAGCCTGCGCGAAGGCCTGTCCGACCAGCTTGGCGGCCTTGTCATCCAGGTGAAGAACGAGCTGGAAGCGCTGCAGCGCAATGCACGGGAAAATGCCCCTGGCCTGCACAAGGCGGCGCGCGATGCCGCCAGCTTCGGCCGCTATCTGCGCAGCGTGCTGAGCGCGCTGCGCGACATCGACAAGCGGGTGGTGGAAAGCGACAGCGTCGGCCGCCGGCTGCGCCATTATTTCGAGGATTTCGTCGAGAAGCTGTTGCTGCAGGATTATGCGGCCATCTCGACCACCTCCCACCCCTATCGCTTCCGCCATCGCATCTTCACCGCGCTCGACGCAATCGAGGATTCGATCGCCGACGTCGCCGCCATCGCCGAAGCCTATCATGAGGCCCGGCTGGCGCCCGACCCGTCCGCCGCCCGTGATCTGGTCTATGACGACCTGCACAAGGTGCGGCGCGTGTTCGACCAGATCGAGGAGGCTTTCGAGCGCATCCAGCAGCATCGCAGCCGGCTGGAAACGCGACTGCGCAACACCGTTCGCTATGCCGGACGGCGCGGCAACAGCTTCCTCCAGCGCAGCGAGCCGATGCTGCTGCAACTCGACCGGCTGCTCGCCCGTGGCGATGGGCAGGATGCGGCGCCTTCGGTATCCGGCCTGTTGGAACCGCGCCGGTCCTATTGGTCCCCCACCCTGCTCGCCCGCCCCCGCACCTATCGCTCGACGGTTTCGGGCGGGCTGCTGATCCTGCCGCCGCCCGATCCCCTGCGCGAATGGCGCAAGCGGTTGGACCGGGACTATCTGGCCCGCCTGGCCGTCACGCCCGAACAGGTCAGCCGCTTCCTCGAACGGCGCGTGGCCCCCTTCGGATCGGGCGAGGCCAGCCGCTTCTGGATCGAGACGGTCGATGATTTCCTGGCGCTTGAGGCGCTGCGCTTGTCCATCCTGGCCGCCGATGCCGACGGCCGGGGCAATGCCATCGTCAACCATCTGGCGCCCCATTTCCGCTTCTCGGTCGATACCGGATCGACCATCGACAATGACTGGCTGCACTGCGCGGGCTTCACCGTCTCGCGCATTGGCGATGCCGTGACCCCAGAGATACAAGATGCTCAGTGAATTTCAGGCCCTGGAGGCGCGCGATCCGCGCCGGATGCACCGCGTGACCCAGGCGATCGGCCAGTTGCTGCGCCATCAGTTCCTGCATGTGCAGGATCGCGGCTCATCGGCCCTGCTCGAAGTCCTGCTCCGCCCCGATGTCGAGCGGCTGGTGGCGGATTATTTCGAAGTCGCCGGCTATCGGCTGGTGGTGCGCGAAAGCGAAGGCTGGGCCGGCATCCTGCCCGACACCGAACAGATCGGCCATCCGCGCATGCGAATCGACGAGACGCTGGTGCTGCTGCTGTTCCGCCGATTGTGGGAAGAAGGGATCCAGGAAGGCGATGTCGAACGCTATGGCAGCGTGATGGTGACGCTCAACGCCGCCTATGACGCCTATCAGGACATGGTCGCCCGCGCCCGCCGCGCGACGCTGGGCATCAACGAGTTCAAGGCACTGGTCACCGCGCTCGACCGCCGGGCGATCGTCCATATGGGCGACATCGACGACGAGATGGAGGACATGCCGATCACCATCCGCGCGCTGATCGCCACCGTCGCGGGCGAGGAGTTCATGGCCCATCTCGAACAGTTGCTGGCCGGCGGCGACTATCAGGAAAACGAGACGGAGGAGCCCGTCATCGACCTGGATGACGCCGACGAGGAGGAGGTCGCATGATGCAGCTTGCCCATATCGCGCTGGTGCAATGGCATCTGTTCGGTCGCGAAGACCTGGCCGTCGGCGGCGACACCGCCGTGCTGGGCCAGAACCGCTCCGGCAAGTCGACGCTGATCGACCTCATCCAGGCGGTGATGACCGGCGGCTCGCGGCGCTGGTATCAGTTCAATCGTTCCGCCGGCGAAACCGGCAGCCGCAAGTCGGAACGCACTCTGCGCGGCTATTGCCTCGGCCAGCTCAACGAACATGAATTTCTGCGCCAGGAATCCGTCACCCACATCGTGCTGACCTTCGACGATCCCGACGGCGTGCGCCCACCGGTGAGCGTGGGCCTGTGCGTCGAGGCGTCCGCGATCGAGGATGCACAGGTGGTCGGCCGCTATATCGCGCCCGGCGTGCGGGTGGATACCGACCTGCTGATCGAGCATCTGGATGGCGGGCAGCAGCGCTCGGCGCCTTGGAGCCTGGTGCGCGAACGGCTGGAGCAGGCCTGCGCAGCGGCCGGCACCCAGCTCATTCGCCCCGATGGCCCGCGCAACCATATCCGCGAATATATGCGCCAGCTGTTCACTGGCCGGCGCCACAGCGATCCGGATCGCTTCATCCGCGCCTTCGTCATGGCCCTGTCGTTCGAGGATATGCGCTCGGTCGAGGGCTTCGTGCATAATTTCCTGCTCGCCCGGAACGACATCGACATCGGCGAGCTGCGCGAGGGCATCCAGCGCTATCGCGACATCCAGAAGGATGTGCATGAACTGGAACGGCGGCTCGACGCGCTGCGGGCGCTGGCCGAACTCGTGTCCCGCTTCGTCACCTTGCTGGAACGGGAGGATGTCGCCCGTGGCACCGCCCGCCTCGCCGCCATGATCGAGGCCGGCGCCGCGCTGATCGCCAATCTGCGCGAACGGCGCGACACGCTGGCGGAGCTGGACGACATCCAGCAAGACATCGGCCGCTGCGATGCGGAGATCGCGGCACTGGGCGAGCGGCAGGACAGCCTGCTCGCCCAGTCCGTGGCGGAGGGCGCCGCCGGCAAGCGGGCCGTGGTCGCCAGCGAACTCAAGGCCGTGGACCTGGCCCGCACCGGCGTGGTGCAACGGCTCGAAGCCCGTTTCCGCGCGGCCGCGCTCGGCGCCAGCCTGCTCGACCATCGCGAGCGGCTCGCGCCCCTGAAGCTCGGCGCCCTGTTCCAGGCGCTGGAGGCGCTGCGGCAGCACAGCGACGGGCTGGAGCCGCCGACATGGCCGCGCGATCCGCTGACGATGGAGGAGCTGATCGCCAACGCCCGCCGCAGCGCCATCGATAGCGTCGCCAAGATCCAGGAACGGCGCGACCAGGCGATCGCCCAGCGGCGCGGCCTGCAGGACGAACTGGCCGATCTGGTCGCGCGCCGCGACAAGGCGCGCGCCGGTCAGGTGAGCCTGGACGATCGCACCATCCGCCTGATGGCCGCGCTGGAGCGGGAGAATATGCGCCCGCGCACGCTCTGCCAGGTGGCCGAAATCGTCGATCCGCAATGGCGCGAAGCGGCCGAGGCCCTGCTCGGGCGCGACCGCGAGGCGATCCTGGTCGATCCCGAACATGCGTCCCGCGCGGTCGAGATCGTGCGCGCCAACCGCGACGGCTTCCGCGGATGCCGGGTCATCAACAGCCGCCGCCTCGCCGAACAGCCGCCCGGCTTCGACACCGATTCCCTCGCCACCGTCTTTGCCAGCGACGACCCATTGGCGATCGCCTTCCTGCGCTTCCGCACCGGCCAGGTGCGGCTCGCCGGCACCCAGGCGGAATTGCTGGCCGGCGGCCGCGCGATCATGCGCGATGGCGCCTATAATAGCGGCATCGTGGTCGAGGTGCTGCGCACCCGCGACCTCAAGATCGGCCGGGCCGCGGCCCCGCTGATGGAGGCCGAACTGCTCGCCCGGATCGAGGATCGGCAGGCGCTGATCGCCGTCCATGCCGAAACCGAGCGGTTCCATGACGATATTCATCGCAAGCTGCTGCCGCTGATGGCCGATGTCGATCCGGCCGACCGGCTCGACCTGCTGGTCGCCGCGATCGACCAGCATGAGGAAAGCCGCACCGAATTGCAGCACCGGATCGACAAGATCGCGATGACGGTCGATCCGGCGATCCAGCACAATCTGGACAAAGTGAAGCTGCAACTGCGCAGCGCCACCGAGGAAAAGGAAGAACTGATCGGCCGGCGCGGCCAGCTTGGCCAGGCCAGGATCGAAATCCAGCGGCGGCTGGATGCGGGCGATGCCCAGCCCGGCTCCTGGCTCTGCCTGCGCTCGCGGCGCGCCCTGTTCAAGGATCGGGTGCGCTCATCGGCCAGCCTCTCGATCCTGCGCGAGGCCTATCGCCAGCAGCGCGGACGTCCCCTGCCCCGACTGGTGCAGGAGATGATGAAGCGCGCGGACGAGGCGCGCGACGCCTATCAGGCGTTACAGGGCGAAATTCGCGAGACGCTGGGCCATTACCGCGCCGATTTCGACAATAGCGCGCCCATTGCCCTGCCCGGCGCGATCGCGACCGAAGTGAAGCCCTGGCTCGCCGCCAATATCGCGGCGCTGGAGGAAAATGAGCTGATCCAGTATCGGCGCCAGGCCGACGAAGCCGCCGAACAGATCGGCCAGCTGTTCCGCACCGCCTTCATCCATGAGCTGAACGCCCGCTTCAACGATCTGCGTTCGGAGCTGGACAACCTCACCCGCGCGCTGCGGATGCGGCCGCTCCATGGCGAGATCTACACGCTCCATGCCCGTCCCAAGGAGGAGTTTGCCGCGCTCCACCGGCTGGCGCGCGAGAGCGAGCATGACGAACTGACCTTCGACGCCCTCTTTGGCCGGGCCGCCCCGCGCGACGCCGAACATGCCCAGGCGCTGGCGGAGGTCGAACGGCTGCTGAGCGACGAGTCCCTCGATTTCTCCGCCTATCAGGACTACCGCAATTACTTCACCTTCGACCTGCGCATGGAGGATGTGAACAAGGGCCGCACCACCAGCTATGACAAGCGCAAGGGCACGGCGAGCGGCGCGGAGCGGCAGGTGCCCTATTATGTGGTGATCGGCGCGGCGCTGGCCAGCATCTATCATGGCGCGCGCCGGCAATATGAGCGGGCAGAGCTGGGCCTGGGCCTTGCCGTGTTCGACGAGGCGTTCAGCAAGATGGACGGCCCCAACCAGCGCACCCTGCTCGAATTTTACGACGATATCGGGCTGCAGGTGGTGATCGCTGCGCCATCGGAAAAGCGCGCGGTCGTCTATGAGAATCTCGACAGCGTGATCGACGTGTTCCGCCATGGCGACAATGCCAGCGCCGAAGCCGTCCGCATCAAGCCCCATGCCCGCACCCAGATGCGCGCCGCCAATCCGCAGCATCTCGACGATGCCGCGCTGGCCGAACGGCTCGACCTCTTCGCGCTCGACAGCGCGGAATAGGAAAGGCCGGCTTCAGGGGCACCGTCCCGCGCCCCTGAAGCCGCCATTAGATCAGGGGCGCGACGCTGCCACGCGGATCACGCCTACGCCCTTGACCGTCTCGATCTTCGTGCCGAACGGCGCGGACAGGCGCTGTAGCCGTTCCAGGATGCGCGCGCCCACGGTGGCATCGGCCAGGTGCGGCACGCCCTTGCCCGCGCCCGTCGCATTGACGCCCAGGTCGACGGGATAGAGGCGGATTTCGCTCAACTGGCCATCCTTGTACTGGCTGACCGCGATCACCGTTTCATAGAGGTTGGGATCGCCAAATTCCTTCGCGCCGCGCGCCTGCAGCAGCTCGGGCGCGGTCACGCTGCCCGGCGTGATGCCGAACTGGTCGTACATGTCGGCCGGCAGGTCATCCAGGCTGTTGTTCATCATCGCGAAGTTGCCGAGCGAATAGAAGATCGGCTTGCCCTTGTAGATCTCGATCCCGCGCAGCTGGTGCGGGCCATGGCCGACATAGGCGTCCGCGCCGGCATCGATCGCCTGATGGGCCAGCCCCTGGGCGAAATTGGCGGGCGTCTGGCTGGCATTGCCGGGCTCATGATTATGCAGCGAGAAGACAGCGAAATTGCCATTCTGCTTGGCCTGGCGCACGGCCAGCATGTTGGCGGCGACATCCCTGGCGTTGAGATCATATTCGATCGTCATCGGTGCGGTCGGGGTTGTCGTCGCCCGATATTCGCGGCCCTTCATCTTGACCGGCGCGCCCGCCTTGGTGCCCGCCAGCCGGGCGATCGTCGCCAGATCGGTGTCGGACACCAGACCGACCTCGACGCTGCGGATGGCATTGGCGCCGCCACGGCCGGGCACCTGGCCCAGTGGATCGGAGGCCGGCGTCATCGGCGTGAAGCTGGTGGTGGCCGACACCAGCCCGACGCGGCCATGCGGCCCGTCATAATAGGCCGGCGCACGGGCCGCGGTCATCGAACGGCCGGTGCCGGCATGGACGATATGCGCGCCGTCGAGCAGCGCCAGCGTATCATACAGCCCCTCCACGCCCCAGTCGGTGGCGTGGTTGTTGGCATGGCCAACAATGTCGATGCCCATCTTCGCCACATCGGCCGGGACGGCGGGGTCGGCCAGCATCCAGGTGCCGCCCGACTCCGCCTGGGGGGAGCCCTTGAAGGTCTTGAGGTCGAGTGCGGTCGTCTCGAAATTGCCGAAGGTCACATCCGCGCCACGCAGGATGCGCAGCATGTCGGGCGACTGCTGCTCGATCGTCGCCAGCATTGGACGCAGATAGATGAGGTCGCCCACCGCCGCGAAGCTGAAATCACCGGTGATCGGGCTGGTCGGCACGCGGCTGGTCGACAGCTGGCCACCGCTTTCCTCTTCCTCGGCATGGGCCGCGATCGGCGCGGTCAGCATCAGCGCGGCGCCGGCCAGCGACAGGCTGCGCACCGCGCGGCGGCGAAGAATCTTGGACAGCATCAACGGACTTCCCCTTTGTAACTTTGTGTCGGGGATAGCCGGTCGGGCTGACATGAACCTGTCGCCGGGACAGGCTTTTCTGTTCGCTGGATCTATTCCGCGCGAAACGCGATGGTGACGCACAGCCCCCGACCGGTCCGTCCGTCGGCCAGGCTGATCTGCGCGCCCATCCGGTCGGCCAGAGCGCGGGCGATCGGCAGGCCAAGGCCGGTGCCCGGCGTCGCGCTGTTGCCCGGCAAGCGATAGAAACGGTCCCACACCTTCTCGCGCTGGGCCTCCGGAATGCCCGGACCATCATCGTCGATATCGACCATCGCCTGCCCGTCACGGCGATAGAGGTGGACGGTCACCGTGCCGCCCGGCCGGTTGTATCGGATCGCATTGTCGAGCAGATTGCCGATCAGTTCCGCCGCCAGCCCCGGCTGGCCGACCGCCATGGCCGGACCGACCATCGCCTTGTCATAGCCGATCTCGATATCGGCCGGCGCCTGGGCGGCGCGATCGGCAATCACGTCCGCGGCGACTTCGGACAGGTCGAACGGTCCCATGCGCATGTCGCCATCCTCCTCGCTGCGGGCGAGCGCGATCAGCTGGCGCAGCAATTGTTCGAGGCTGTCGATGGCGTGGGGAATATCCTGCAACGCCGCCTTGCCCTGGGGCGAGGCCGCGCCATAGCGATCGAGCACGTCGAGATGGACCCGCGCCACGGCGAGCGGCGTGCGCATCTGGTGCGAGGCGTTGGAGGTGAACTGTCGCAGCGAATTGGTTGCCCGCTCCAGCCGCGCCATCAGCCCGTTGAAGGCCGCGACGAACGGCTTGATCTCGACCGGCGTGGCGTCCGCCATTTCCATGCGGAAAGCCGGCGACGCCTCGCGCCGGGCGGCCTCCACCTGCCCCGTCAGGTCCGACAGCGGCCGCAGTCCCCAGCGGATCGCCCACCAGAAGAGCAGCCCGGTGACCAGCAGCACCGCGACGCCGACCAGCAGCACCTGGCGCAGGAACAGCCGTTCATAGGCGGACCGATCATCCAGATAGTCGGCAATCTGGATCGCGATCAGCCTGTCATCGCCATAGGCGCGGCGCATCTCGGTCGCGATCCGCACCGGCTTGCCGTGCAGCGTGCCGCTGCGCAGATAGGCCGCCTGGGTGACATAATGGGCGTCCGCCGGATCGAGATAGCCGCGCACCAGCGGCGTCTTGCGATAGGCATTCTTGAAGGTCGCGGGCGGATGGCGATCGGTCACGCCGTCCCAGTCCGCGCGATAATCGGCGGGCGGTTTCAGGCTGGGATCGCCGGCGACCAGCCTGTCGCCACGATAGACGCTGTAATGCATGACCGGGCGGGCGCGGCGCTGGAGCAGGTGGATGACCAGCGGCACCAGCCGCTTCTGGTCGGCCGGCGGGCTGTTATAGGCAAGGCTGAGCGTGCGGACCGACCCCACCAGCACCCGATCGACCGTGTCCGCCTCGGTATTGTGATTGACCAGTGCGGTGATGACGGAAAAGACCAGCACCAGCGCCGTCAGCGGCATCATCACCGCGCCCGTCAGGCGCAGCCGCAGCGAGGAAGACAATCTGCGCATGTGTGTGGCGGTCGATCAGTCCGGCGCTCAGGCCGCTTCGATCATATAGCCCAGACCGCGGATCGTGCGGATCGACGGGCCTGACGGCTGCAACTTGCGGCGCAGGCGGCCGACATAGACCTCCAGCGCATTGGGCGTGACGGCATCGTCGAAGTTGAACACTTCGGCCGACAGCCTTTCCTTGGCCACCACCTTGCCCGGCCGGCCCATCAGCGTTTCGAGCACCGCCAGTTCGCGTCGGCGCAGGTCGATCATGCTGCCTTCCAGATAGACGGTGCGGCTGGACCGGTCGAAGGTCAGCGTGCCGATGCGCAGCACCGGATCGAGCGTGCCCTGGCTGCGCCGCACCAGCGCGCGGACCCGCGATTCCAGTTCGCGCGGATCGAACGGCTTGGCCATATAATCGTCGGCGCCGCGATCCAGACCATTGATCCGGTCGTCGATCATGTCGCGTGCGGTCAGGATGATGATCGGCGTCCGCGCGCCGCGCGCGCGCAGCCGGCTCAGCACTTCCAGGCCGTCCAGATCGGGCAGGCCCAGGTCCAGGATGATCGCGCTATAGGGTTCCTGATCGGCCAGCCGCAGCGCATCCTCGCCGCTGGTCAATATGTCGACGGCAAAGCCCGCGCCTTCCAGCGAGGCCATGATCCCCCGCGCCAGACGCTCATCATCTTCCACCAGCAACAAACGCATTACAGCACTCCTACCGATCCCGGCAGGCACCCTCGATCGACATTAAATTGCGATACGCATCCGCAGCAGGAATGCAAATACCAAATAAAAAGCCCTTATCTTGCCGTTGATTGCAAGATCGGCCGCCTCACCCCTCTCTGTGTCAGGTTCGTGACAGCGACTCCGGTTAGGACTCGCCAGGAAAGACGGACGACGACGGATTTTCCGCCGTACGCGCCGCCGGAAAAAAACAGATCGCAGCGCGACAAGAGCGCTTCGGGCGCACAAGGGGAACATTGATATGACGACCGTTCGGTCCTCGCTCGCGGGGGCGCTCATCTGCATGGCTGCGGCACTGCCCGCTGCCGCCATGGCGCAATCGGCCAGCCCGGCCCCGGCTGATGCCGCGTCGCTCGCCCGTCTCGACGCGCTGTTTGCGCGCTGGAACAGCAAGACCGCCCCCGGCTGCGCCGTCGCCGTCTCGCGCAATGGCCAGGCGATCGCCACCCGCGCCTATGGCATGGCCAGCCTGGAACTGGGCGTCCCCCTCACCCCGGACAGCATCTTCGAGGCCGGATCGGACTCCAAGCAGTTCACCGCCGCCGCGACCCTGATGCTGGCCCATGCCGGCAAGCTGTCGCTGGACGATGACATCCGCAAGGTCGTGCCGGAAATGCCCGATTACGGCACCCCGGTCACGATCCGCCACCTGCTGCACCACACCAGCGGCCTGCGCGACTGGGGTTCGGTCGCCGCGATCGAGGGCTGGCCGCGCAACAGCCGCACCGCCGACAATCAGGACATGCTGAACATCGTCGCGCGCCAGAAGGAACTGAACTTCGCGCCCGGCAGCCATTATCTCTACAGCAACAGCAATTATAACCTGCTCGCCATCATCGTCGCGCGGGTCAGCGGCCAGTCGCTCGCCGACTTCACCCAGGATCATATCTTCAAGCCGCTGGGCATGACCCACACCCGCTGGCGCGACGACCATGGCGATGTCGTGCCGGGCCGCACCGGCGCCTATGAATTCGACGATGGCGTCTATCGCAACGACCAGGTGATCGAGGACGCCTATGGCAATGGCGGCCTGCTGACCACGGTCGGCGACCTGGTGAAGTGGCAGGCGGCGCTCGACGCCGACACGTTCGGCGCCGGCTTCACCGCCGAAATGCAGACGCCGACCAAGCTGAATGACGGCACGCCGATCGCCTATGCACTGGCGCTCGTGAATCTCGACCATCATGGCCAGCAGGAAGTCAGCCACAGCGGTTCGACCGGCGGCTATCGCGCCTGGATGGCCCGCTATCCGCAGCAGAAGCTCGCCGTGTCGCTGCTCTGCAATAGCGGCAATGCCGATACGCCGGTGCTGGGCCGCGATGTCGCCGACATCTTCCTGCCCGCCTACAAGGCCAAGGTCTATACCCCCAAGGGACCACTGCCCTCGGGCACCTATGCCGACGGCATGACCGGCTTCCCGGTCCGCTTCGACAGCGACGACAAGGGCAATCTGCGCGCAGACGGCCGGGTGCTGACCCCGGTGGGTCCGGGCCGCTGGGCGCAGCGCGAGGATATCTTCGCCTTCGGCAAGACCGGCCTGACGCTGGAACATCGCGAGGGCGAGAAGATCGCCTATCGCAAGGTCGATGCCGTCACCGCCTTCGACGCCAAGCCCTATGTCGGCCGTTTCTGCGGCGTCGACACCTTCGCCTGCCTCAGCTTCAAGCAGCAGGGCAACACGCTGACCTATAGCGGCCCGCGCTGGTACAACACGCCGCTCAGCCCCGCCTATGCCGACGTCTTCACCGGCGAGGCCGCGCCGGGCGCCGGCCGCATCACCGTCAAGTTCGAACGCGACGCATCGGGCGCGGTCACCGCGCTGCGCTTTGGCGAAGGGCGTGCCTACGACGTCGCCTTCCGCCGCGTCGCCGACTGATTTTCAGCCATCACACAAGAGCCGCTCGGGTCGCGGCCACAACAAAGCAAGAGCAAAAGGGGACTATTGGAAATGCGTATTGAAGACACTGGATTTCGCCGCCTGCTGATGGCGGGCAGCGCCGGGGCCGCCCTGGTCCTGTCGCTCGCCACGGCGCAGGTCGCCATGGCACAGGACAGCACGCCCGCCGCCGACGATGACGCCGGTTCGATCGTCGTCACTGGTTCGCGCATCGACCGCAAGGGCTTCGACGCGCCCACCCCGACCACCGTCGTGGGCGAGAGCGAACTGCGCCAGGGCGCCCGCCCCAGCATCGCGCAGGTGCTCAACGACCTGCCGCAGTTCCGCGCGACCCAGTCGCCGGCCAGCACCGTCGCCAACACCAACTCCTCCTCGTCGGCGATGGACCTTCGCGGCCTGGGCGTCACCCGCACCCTGACCCTGCTCAACAACCGCCGCTTCACCGGCTCGTCGGACCTCAACACCGTGCCGCAGGGCCTGGTGAAGCGGGTCGAGATCGTCACCGGCGGCGCCAGCGCAGCCTGGGGCTCGGGCGCGATCGGCGGCGTCGTCAACATCATGCTCGACGATGATCTGGAAGGCCTGACCATCGGCGCGCAGAACGGCGTGTCGTCGCGCGGCGATGGCTATCGCTACAGCTTCGACGGCACCTTCGGCACCCACTTCGCCGACGGTCGCGGCCACTTCATGATCGGCGCCGAATATCAGAATGACGAGGGCATTCTGGACCGCAATTCGCGCAAGAATGTCGGCAGCGCCAACCTCTTCTCGCCCACCACCGGCGACCATGACTATATCCTGGTGCGCGACGTCAACAGCTCGACCACCAGCCTCGGCGGCCTGATCACCTCGGGCACGCTCAAGGGCCAGACCTTCAATTCGGACGGCACGCTGCGCGCCTTCCAATATGGCAGCCAGATCAGCGGTTCGACCATGGTCGGCGGCGAAGGCGTGGCCACCAACGACGAATATGCGCTGACCAACCCCTATCAGCGCGTCAACAGCTATGCCCGCGCCAGCTTTGAAGTGGGCGACGCCACCTTCTGGGCGGACGGCAGCTACAGCCGCATCTGGGCCAAATATCCCTTCTATGCGGAAAATGGCACCTACACCCTGTCGGCCAGCAATCCCTATCTGTCGCAGTCGATCCGCGATCAGCTCGCCGCCGCCGGCGAGACCAGCATCAAGGTTGGCCGCTTCTTCGAGGATTATGGCTATCGCACCTTCGGCTATTATCGCCAGAATGTGGAAGGCGCGATCGGCGTCGATGGCAGCTTCGCGGACGGCAAATGGCGCTATTCGGCCTATTACAGCCATGGCGAAAACCGCAACATGCAGAGCTATGACAACCAGATCACCGGCGCGAACCTGACCGCCGCGCTGGATGCCGTGACCGACAGCAGCGGCAATATCGTCTGCCGCACCGCGCTCACCGATCCGACGACCGCCTGCCGCCCGCTCAACATCCTGGGCGAAGGCGCCGCCAGCCAGGACGCGATCGACTATGTGTTCGGCAATGTCGCCCGCGTCGTCTACACCTCCAAGCTCGACAGCGCCGGTGCCAGCCTGCGCGGCGATCCCTTCTCCACCTGGGCCGGCCCGGTTTCGGTCGCCTTCGGTGCGGAAGCTCGCTGGGAAGAGCAGGTCACCAACAGCCTCGACGCCACCTCGGCCGCCAAGGGCTTCAGCCGCTTCAACTTCTCGCCGCTCGACGGCGGGTTCAACGTCCAGGAAGCGTTCGGCGAAGTCGCCATCCCGCTGCTCGACCAGCCGTTCAGCAAGCTCGATGTCAACGGCGCGGCCCGCTACAGCCGTTACAGCACCAGCGGTGGCATCTGGTCGTGGAAGCTGGGTGTGACCGATCGCATCTTCGACAATCTGCTGCTGCGCGTGTCGCGGTCGCGTGACATCCGCTCGGGTAGCCTGGCGGAACTCTACACCACCACCACGACCAGCTTCACCACGGTCGCGGAAAATGGCAGCACCTACTCGATCACCCGCTATGGCGGCGGCAATGCGAACCTGAAGCCGGAAATCGGCAGCACGCTGACCGCCGGCGCGGTGTTCACGCCGACCTTCCTGCCGGGCTTCAACCTGTCGGTCGACTATTACAACATCAAGCTCAAGGACGCGATTACCTCGCTGGGCGCACAGGACGTCATCAGCGGTTGCGCCAACGGCAATACCGACCTGTGCAGCCAGATCGTGCGTGACACTGCCGGTGCCCCCACCACCATCTACACCACCTATATCAACCTGGCCGAATACAAGACCGCCGGCGTGGATATCGAGGCCAGCTACACCCTGCCGCTAAGCAAGGTGAGCGGCGGCTTGGGCGGCACGATGCGCTTCCGGGGCCTCGCCACCTATGTCGACAAGGTGCTGATCAACGACGGCATGACCAGCGTCGACCGCGCCGGTGACGTGGGCGACAATGTCAGCTTCGGCACGCCGCACTGGCGCGCCACCGGGTCGATCAACTACAGCAGCCAGGACGTCTCGGTCGACGCCCGCGTCCGCTATGTCGGCGGCGGCAAGTTCAACCATGCGCTGGACATCGCCAACAACGACATCGCCGCCCGTGTCTATGTCGACCTCGGCGCCCAGGTGAATGTCGACAAGTTCACCCTGTTCGCCAACGTCAACAATCTGTTCGACCGCGATCCGCCGCTGACCACCTATGGCGCGATCCATTATGACACGATCGGCCGTTACATGACCGTCGGTGCCAAGGTTCGCTTCTGATCCCTGGCTGATCGATGTGCGCGGGCAACCCCTTGCCCTCTGCCCGCGCACATTGAAAATCCGCCTTCGAACGACCGGCACGCACGCGGCGGGCTTTCATGCGCCGCCCCGCTGGGCTAGCACGCGCTATCCATCCGGTGCAGGATCATGGACGTTCGATGCTCACGGTTCGACAGATAGAAATTTTCCGCGCCGTCATGATTACCAAGACGGTCAGCGGCGCCGCGCGGATGCTCGGCACGTCCCAGCCCGGCCTCAGCCGGATGCTCGGCCATATGGAAGACCGGCTGCAGTTCCGCCTGTTCGACCGCACCCGCGGCCGACTGGTGCCGACCCAGGAAGCCGGCGTGCTGTTCGAGGAGATCGAGCGCATCTACAAGGGCTTCGACGATCTCGCCCATGTCATCCGCCGGCTGGCCAAGGGGGAGGACAAGACCTTTCGCGTCGGCGCATCGCCCTCGCTCGGCCATTCGATCCTGCCCCAGATGCTGGCCCGCCTCAGCGCCAATTATCCCGGCCTCACCATCCAGTTCGACATTCTCTCGGTCGAGCAGGCGATCGATTATCTCGCGCTCCAGCGCGGCGAATATGCGCTGACCGTCTTTCCAATCGATCATCCCAATATCCTGTCCAGCCGGATCGGCGCCGGGCGCATGGTCTGCGCCGTGCCCAGCCATCATCCGCTGGCGGACCGCGACCGGATCGGCGTGGCGGACCTTGCCGGCGCGCAACTGCAATCCTTCCGCCCCGACACCCCCCATGGCCGGATCATCGCCGACATGTTCGCCCGCGCCGGGCAGGAGCCGGACGTTTCCACCTATATACGCTTCGCCGAAACCGCAGTCGCCTTCGTCGCCAACGGCATGGGCGTGGCGCTGGTCGACAGCTTCACCGCGATGCAGCCGCATGCCGACACCGTCCGCTTCCTGGAATTTGAAGACCCCGGCGTGCTTCCGGTCTATATCAACCGCAATATGGAATCGCCGCGCGCCATCATCGGCGAAACCTTCGAGGAGATTGCCCGCAGTGCGATGCTCGCCCTGCCGCGCCCGCCAAAGCCATAACATAGCGATATAGCGAAGCGCATCTGGAGCGGTGGAAATTACCTATTGAATGGATGAGGCATAGCCATCCGCAGAATAGAAGCCGACAGGCCACCGGACAAGCAAGGCAAGGGCGCAGGGCGCCGCGAGAGGATGAAAGGCATTATTCGAGATGGCCAGCTATTCCGCCACCGGCAGCGTGTCCGTGCGGCCCTATGTGACCGTTGACGGCCAGGCTGCGCCCGTCGCGTCGGACAGCCTATGGACCGCGCGCCAGATACTGGTCGTCGCCATCTGCTTCATCCTCAACATGCTCGACGGCATGGACGTGCTGATCCTGTCCTATATCGCCCCCGCCCTGTCGACCGACTGGCAGGTGACGCCCGAACGGCTGGGCGTGGTGTTCAGCGCCGGGCTGGCCGGCATGGCCGCCGGCGGCCTGCTGATCGCGCCGATGGCCGACAGGTTCGGCCGCAGCAAGCTGATCCTCGCCTCGCTGGTGATGATGGCCGGCGCCATGTTCGGCTCGGCCATGGCCGCCAATATCGGCGAACTGATCGTCAGCCGCTTCATCGTCGGCATCGGCATCGGCACGGTGCTGGCCAGCATGGCGGCGCTGACCGCCGAATATGCCCCGCCCCGGCACCGCACCTTCGCGGTCGGTTTCCTCCAGGCCGGCTATCCGGTCGGCGCCACCATCACCGGCTTCGTCGTCGCCAACCTGCTGCCCATCTATGGCTGGCAGGCGATGCTGCTGGGCGCGGCGATCCTCTGCACCCTGTCCCTGCCCTTCGTCTGGCTGCTGCTGCCCGAAAGCATCGACTTCCTGCTGACCCGCCAGCCCAAGGACGCGCTGGAAAAGGCCAACCGCCTGCTCCGCTCGATGGGCCAGCCAGCGGTCGATACGCTGCCCGCCAGGAAGGTGCATGAAGCCAACAAGGCCGGCGTGCGCGGCCTGCTGACCGATGGCCGCGCGACCGGCACCATCCTGCTGTGGATGGCCACCATCTCGGGCTTCATGACACTCTATTTCGTCATCAGCTGGATTCCCAAGCTGGCGGTCGAAGCTGGCCTGCCGGCCAAGGACGCCATCTATGCCGGCGCCATCTACAATATCGGCGCCTTTGTCGGCGTGACCCTGATCGGCATCGCCGGCACCCATTTCGACCTGCGCCGCCTGATCCTGGGCTATATGTCGGCCGCAGCCGTCACGCTGGTCCTGTTCGGATCGGTCGCCATGCCACTGGTCGCGACGCTCGCCACCGCCTTCCTGATCGGCGTCTTCGTCCAGGGCGGCTTCAACGGCTGCTACCCGCTCGCCGCCAGCCTCTATCCGCCCGAAGCACGCGGCACCGGCATCGGCTGGGCCATGGGCGTCGGCCGGATCGGTGCGGTGATCGGGCCGATGCTGGGCGGCTTCCTGCTCGCGGCGAAAGTCTCACTGCCTGTCATCTTCGGTGTCTTCGCGGTGCCGGCCGTCATCGCGGGCATCTGCGCCGCGATGATCCGCCTGCCCAAGGCCGACTGACCGCCCCTCTTCCAAGGATAATGCCATGTTCCAGTCCCCCGCGCCCGTCGCGGATCGCCCCCGCGCGTCCATTCTCTGCGGCCTGATCGGCCAGGGGATCGCCGGATCGCGCAGCCCGCACATGCACGAGACGGAGGCAAAGGCGCTCGGCCTAACCCTCGTCTACCGCATCCTTGATGCCGATCGGATGGGCTATGGCGCGGACGACCTGCCCCGCCTGCTGCCGATGCTGGGGGCGATGGGCTTTGACGGGATCAACGTCACCCATCCCTTCAAGCAGGCGGTCATCCCCTTGCTCGACAGCCTGTCCGACGCGGCGCGGGCATTGGGCGCGGTCAACACCATATTGTTCCGCAACGGCCAGGCCCATGGCGACAATACGGACTGGTCGGGCTATCGCGCCCATTTCCTCGCCGGCCTTGCCGATCGCCCGCGCGGCCGGATCGCGATGATCGGGGCTGGCGGCGCGGCGGCAGCGGTCGGCTACGCCCATCTCGACCTTGGCGCGACGCATCTTGCCATCGTCGATCCGGCACAGGACCGAGCGGCGGCGCTGGCCGATCGGCTTGGCGCGCTCTTCCCGGCGGCGCGGGTGCAGGCCATGGCCCATGCGGCCGATGCCATCGAGGACGCCGATGGCGTGGTCCAGACCTCCCCGATCGGCATGCTCAGCCATCCCGGCCTGCCCTTCGATCCCGATCTGCTGACGCCCGATCAATGGGTGTCGGACATCATCTATTTCCCGCTGCACACCCCGTTGCTGGTGGCGGCGCAGGCGAAGGGCTGCGCCATATTGACCGGCGGCGGCATGGCGGTGATGCAGGCGGCCCATGCCTTCGCCCTGTTCACAGGGGTCGCGCCGGACAGCGACCGCATGCTGGCGGACTTCGCCCGCGCGACCGATGCGGCTGTCGCGCCATGATCGCCGACAGCCCGCCCGCCATCGTCCTGCCCGTCCAGGTCGCCGAAGCGGTGAAGCCCGCCCCGCAATTGCAGGGGCCGCCCGCCGGACCACAGACGCCCCCGCCACCGCCGCCGGCCGCGCCCCAGGCCGGCTGGCGCACGCGGCTGAAGGACAGCGGCATCAACCTCACCTTCTCCTATGTCTCCGAAAGCGCCGCCTCGATCAGCGGCGGCCGCGATCAGGGCGCGGCCTATACCCAGCAATTGCTGGCATCGGCGGTCGTCGACACCGGCAAGGCGTTCGGCCTTTCAGGCGGGAAGATCATCGCGACGATCATCCATCGCAAGGGACAGGATCTGACCGCCACCCGCATCGGCAATCTGTTCGAGGTGCAGGAACTGTTCGGCGGCGGGCAGGATCTGCGCCCGGCGGAACTGAGCTATGAGCAGCAGTTGAACGGCGGCCGGACCGCGCTCAAGATCGGCCTCTATCATACGGGCGACGATTTCGCGACCTTGCCCTCGGGCTGCCAGTTCCAGAATTTCGCCTTCTGCCCTCGCCCGACCACGCTTTTCTACAATAGCGGCTTTTCCGGCTTCCCGATCCCGCGCTGGGGTATCCGCGCCCGGCAGGACATCGGCCATGGGCTGAGCATCAGCGTCGCCGCCTTCGAAGTGAACAGCATCCGCGCCCAGACCGGCAATGGCTGGCAACTGGCGCCGCGTTTCGACAGTGTCGTCCTGCCGGTCGAACTGGGCTGGAAATCGGGCCAGGGCGAGGGACAGTTGCCCGGCCTGGTCCGGCTCGGCGGCCTCATCGACACGACCGACAAGCCCGATGTCTATGCCGACGCCAATGGCGATTCCTACGCCTTGTCCGGCCTCGCCCCGGCCACCCGGCGCGAACGGTGGAGCGCCTGGGCGATGGCGGAGAAGATGATCGTCCGCTTCGGCCCCGGCGAACGCGGCCTGTCGCTGTTCGGCACCATGACCCTGTCCGACCGGGCGACCGCACGCGTGCCCCTGTTCCTGAGCGGCGGCTTCGTCGCGCGCGGCCTGTGGGATAGTCGGCCCAGAGACAATTTCGGCCTCGGCCTCGTCTATGCCAGGGTCAATCCGCGCATAGACGATCGGCAGCGCGACCAGCAGATGCTGGGACAGGATGTCGATCCGCAGCGCTGGGAAGCAAGCGGTGAAATCTTCTATGGCTGGCAGGCGACCCGTGCATTGCTGCTGCGCCCCAACCTCCAATATATCCACCGCGTCGGGGCGACGAGCCGCTATCCCGATGCGGTGGTGGCCGGCATGACGATCAAGCTGATCCTCTGACCCCGCTCAATCGACCGGATTCTCGTCGCGGAACCGGTTCTGTGCGGCCAGCCGGACGCCGGCATTGGGTGCGCCATAGCCCGTATAGCCACTATCGCGCTGGACGAACTCGAAGAAGAACAGCTTGTCGAAGGCGCGGCTGTAGAGCTGCCAGAAGCCGTGACCATCAGCATCCTCGTCATAGAGGATGCCCAGCGCCTGCATCCGCGCCACCAGCGCATCGTCAAAGCCGAAGCGGGCGGCGATGTCGGCATAATAATTGGCCGGGATGGTCAGCACCGCCGCGCCCTCATCGCGCAGTGCCTGCGCGGTCGCGAAGATATCGTCGGTCGCCAGCGCCACATGCTGATAGCCGCCGCCAATCCCCTGGTCTAGGAAGCGGGACGACAGCGTCTCGCGCGCGTCCGACGCATTGAGTGTCACGCGGAACGCGCCGTCGGGCGCCTGCAAGGCCTGGCTATGCACCAGTCCCGACGGATCGATCACATCCTGCGCCGCCTTGGCCTCCAGCCCGAACAGGGCACGCCAGTAAAGCTGCCAGGACAGGAATTCGTCATTATGAACGACGGCAGCGAGATGGTCGAAGCCATGGGCATGGACCGGCGCATCGGGCTCGGCCTCGATCGCCTGGAACTCGCGCGCCCACAGCCCTTCGACCTCATTATCGTCGATCAGATAGACCAGGCTGCCGCCGACCCCGCGCAGCGCCGGCATCGCCATCCGGCCGGGGCGGCCTTCCGCGCTATAGGCCTTGATCCCCAGCGCCGCCGCGCGCGCCTGCACCGCCGCCTTGTCCCTCACCCGCACGCCGATCGCGCAGATGGACGATCCATGCGCCGCACGATAGGCGCTGGCAAAGCCCTTGGGCTCGGCATTGACGACCAGGTTGACGCCGTCCTGACGCCATCGTGTCACCTTCTTCTGACGATGCTCGCCGGCAAGGCTGAAGCCCAGCGTCGCCAGCGTGCGGCCCAGCCGCGCGGAATCGGAGCTGGCGGCGGTGAATTCCACGAACTCGGCGCCCAGCACCGGCTCCGGCGCGGGCATGGTCGACGGGCGTCCCAACTGCCGCAGCGCCGCGTCGCGCACATAGTCGAGCGAACGATGCCCGTCCTCCGCCACCAGCGTCGCCGCATTGGAGCGGAACCGGTCGTTGAAGATTTCCAGCGACAACGGCCCGTCATAGCCAGTGGCCAATATCTCCGCGACGAAGCCGGCGACATCCAGCCCGCCCTGCCCCGGCAGGTTGCGGAAATGGCGGCTCCAATAGAGCAGGTCCATGTCGAGCAGCGGCGCATCGGCCAGCTGGACGAAGACGATCTTGTCGCCGCGTATCGCCCGGATGCTGTCGCTCGGAATCTTGCGCGACAGCGAATGGAAGCTGTCGAGGATGATGCCGATATGGGGATGGTCGACCTGCTCTACGATCGACCAGACATCGCGATGATCGAACACATGCCGGCCCCAGGCCAGCGCCTCATAGCCCACCAATATGCCGCGCCTGGCGGCCCGCTCGCCCAGGTCCCGGAAATCGTCGACGATCCGTTCCCGCTCCCCCAGCGAGGCGGGCGAGCAGTTGGAACAGACCAGGATGCGATCGGTGCCCAGTTCGCCCATCAGATCGAACTTTCGCTCGGCCCGGTCGAAGGCGCGCTGGCGCAGCGCGCCCGGCATCCCCTCGAAATCGCGGAAGGGCTGGTAGAGCATGCAGGCCAGGCCCAGATCGTCCAGCATGCGCCGCACGTCCCGCGGCGCCAGTTCCGACCCGATCAGGTCATTCTCGAATATCTCGACCCCGGCGAAGCCGGCCGCGGCAGCGGCGCGCAATTTCTCTTCGAGCGTGCCGCGCAGCGAGACGGTGGCGATGGCGTTGGACATGGGGGATCTCCTTGAAGCCCCCTTATCCCACAGCCCGGCACCGCCATTTAACCGCTCAAGACCGACTATCCCATAGCATGGAGTTATAGGATGGCCGCCCGGATCAGGACGGGATCAGTCCCTTGCCCGCCAGCCGGCCGCGCTCGGCCGCGACCTGCGCCGCGGTCTGCTTGCCGCCGGCGCGCACCTTGGCGACCTCCGCCGCGGTGAAGGGCGCGGCGGGCTTTGCCGCCTTCTTGAGCGACACCGCATGGTTCAGCACATCGGCAATATCCTGGTCGGACATGGTGCCCATGCCCGGCATCAGGCCGGTGATCTTCCTGTCGTCCACGGTGATCGGGCCATAGATGCCATAGAGCAGCACCATGGCGAGATAGCGCCGCCCCTCCGGACTGGTCGCGATCTGTGCCACCCGACCATTGAGGCGTGGAAACTGGCCCGGCAGGCCCGCGCCCGAGGGCTGATGGCACATGGAGCAGCGATTGGCGAAGGTCTGTGGACCAGTCGCCTGCGCCGCCCCCGGCAAACCTACCGCCGCAACCGCCAGCAGAGAGAATATGACGCGCTTGATACCCTGAATCATCGCCTGAAATGTCCCCGCACATATGGACGTTTGCCGCGGAAGCCGCTCCCGCCAGGGTGCCGCACCGGATTTCACGCCTCTTCCCAAGATTATGTGGATGCGCGAATACTGGACAGTCTTCAAATATTCGTCAAGCCCGCAGTTGCGAGCGATGCGCAAAGGGTGGCGAACCGCGCCGCGCCGTGGTAGGAGGACCGTCAAGGCAGATGTGATATGATACTCGCTCCCTCACGGCCCGGCATCTATGCCCGCGGGTCCGAAACGGTGGACCAGATCCTCAAGGCGGCGCTGGACGTGCTGATCGACGAGGGTGCCGATGCCTTCACGCTGCGCCGCATCGCCGCGCGCTGCGACATGAAGGTCGGCAATGTCAGCTATCATTTCCCGCGCAAGGAAATGCTGATCCAGGTGATGCTGGACGAGATGCTGGAATCCTATGACAAGCTGCTGGAGGAGATGGTGCGCAAGCCCGGCCTGACCGCCGAGGAACGGCTCAAGCTGGTCATCATCCTGTGCCTGGAGGATATCCAGACCAAGCGCACCACCCATTTGTTCACCGAACTCTGGGCGCTCGCCAACCAGAGCGAGTTCGTCGCCGACCGGGTGCGCCTGTTCTACAGCAAGGTGCATGAGGTGATCGGCGAATATGTGGCGCAGATCAATCCCGCCCTGTCCCCGGACGAGGTGCATAGCGTCGCCCTGTTCATCAGCGCGTCGATGGAAGGATCGACGCCGTTCCTGGGGCATCAGAAGCCCTGGGCGGCCAAGATGCCGGTCTTTACCGCGCTCGCCGCAATGTCGTTCGTGCATCTTGCCAAGACGGTGACTTCGCGCGATCTTGCAGGGCTGATGACAGAAGCGGCCTGACGCCGCCCCAAGGGGGAGAGATGGTCTGAACGGCAGGGGCGCCACCGGCGCTCGTTCATGCTGTGGGGGCCATCATGACGCAAAGCCGTATATTGCCCGGATGGGCGCCGGACCGGACCATCGCCTGCATCGCCGCCGCCGCGCTCGCGCTGCTGCAGCCCGGCATCGATCCCGTCTTCCTGACCCTGCTGACCGCCGCCACCGGGCTTGATCCGTCCGATCATGGCTGGATCGTCGGCGCGACCCAGGGCGGCATGGCGCTCGGCGCGATCCTGGTCTGGCGCGGCGCGCACCTGCCTGCCGGCGCGCCTGCTCTTGCTGCGCTGATCGCGCTGGCCGCCAGCCTGATCACCCCGGCGCTCGACGAACTGGCAACGCTGGTCGTCGCGCGCGGCCTGTTCGGCGTCGGCATGGGCGTCGCCTATACCCATGCGATGAGCGCCGCCGCCTCGCAGCGCCCGACCGGCGCCTATGCCGCCGTCTTCCTGGTCCAGTTGCTGCTGTCCACCCTGGTCGCGCTGGCACTACCGGCGATCGGCGACAGCGCCGGGCCGGCCGCTGCGCTGCGCCTGCTGGCGCTCGCACCGATCGGCGTGCTGCTGCTCAGCCTGCTGATGCCGGCCGCCGATCCGGCGCAGACGCCCACCGGCGACGCCAATGAACGCGCGCCCACCCCGCCGCGCGCCTGGGCACTGGCCGTTGCCCTGTTCTGCTTCATCGCCGCCACCATGATGATCTGGAGCTTTTCCGGCGCGCTGGCGCTGGCCGCCGGCATCGACGACAGCGTGATCGGCGAGGCGGTGGCGATCGGGTCGGTGATCGGCGCGCTGACTGCGATCGCGCTGATGCGCGAACAGAGCATCGTGCCGCTGCCGATGACCGGCCTGCTGTGCGCCTTCTGCCTGCTCGCCCCGCTCGCCCTCACTCGCCCTGGCGCACCGACCCTGTTCATCCTGGCGATCGGCCTGCTCAATATCGGGTCGACCGCCACCATCATCCGCTTTTCCGGCCTTGCCACGGCAGCGGGTGGCGGCAGCCCGCTGTTCCGCCGCTTCGTCGCCTGCGTCCATAGCCTGGGCATGATCGCCGGGCCGGTGGCGGGATCGCTGCTGTCCGATGGGTTAGGGCAGCAGGGGCTGGTCGATGGCGCGCTGGTCGCGCTCACCGGCGGCTGTTTCGCGCTGCTGGTCGCTGCCGCACCCGACAGGCTGCGCCTGCCCCGGATCGAGGGCGTTCACGAGATTATCGCTTAGCTTTGCTGCGGCGCAAAAATATTTTGCGGGAAGCCTCTCCACCCTCTTGACCAATCCTTGACACTTGTCCAGCCTTCATTCCAGCGGCGAAACGCGGACCAGATGAGTCCAGCGCCGCCGCACCGATCAAGGGGGATCACGCCAGATGTCGAGCGCCGCCGTCAGGGGATTTTTCGCCACCGCCGCCATGGGTTTCGCCCTGTGCGCAGCCATCACCGCCCAAGCCGCGCCCGCCGACACCACGGCCGCGCTGGAGCCGGAAACGTCCGATGTCGTGACGATGGAGCCGCCCAAGCCCAACTGGTTCTTCGTCGACGGCGGATGGGACATGCCGGGCACCAGCATCTTCGACGGCGAGACCGGCAAGATGGTGGGCATGGTCGAAACCCGGCGCCTCGCTGACATGGCGATCGATCCGGCCGGCCAATATTATTATGTCGCCGAAACCATCTGGTCGAAGGGCGATCGCGGCACGCGGCAGGACATGGTGTCGGTCTATGACACGCGCGAGCTGAAACTGGTCACCGAAATCACCATTCCCGACCGTATCCTGATCGGATCGCGCAAGAACAACTTCATCATCAGCGACGATGGCAAGACCGGCTTCGTCTATAATCTCAGCCCCGCCTCCTCGGTGAACATCGTCGACCTGGTGAAGCGCAAGTTCGTCGCCAATGTCGAACTGCCCGGCTGCGCCAGCATGATGCCCAATCCGGGCGTCGGCTTTTCCGCGCTGTGCGCCGACGGGTCACTCGCCACCGTGAAGCTGACTGGCAGCAAGGCCGATATCACCCATAGCGCGCCCTTCTTCTCGGCCACCGACGATCCGATCTTCGACAATTTCACCTATGACCGGAAGAAGAAGGAAACGACCTTCCTCAGCTACACCGGCCAGATCTGGACCGCGAAGCTTGGCCCGGCGCCGACCATCTCCGCGCCCTTCTCGATCCAGGCCGCCGCCGGCATCCGCCCCGGCGAAACCAAGCCGCTGGAGTTGAACTGGTATCCGGGCGGGCGCCAGCCGATGGCGCTGCACCGCGCGACCGGCCATTTGTTCGTGCTGATGCACATGGGCGAATATTGGTCGCACAAGGCGTCCGGCACGGAAGTCTGGGAAGTCGATCTCGCCACGCAGAAGGTGGTGAAGCGCCGCCCGCTGGAAGAGCCCATGAACAATATCGAGGTCACCCAGTCGGACAAGCCGCTGCTCATCATGGACGGCGAGAAGGGCACCGCCCTCGTCATCGACCTCGCCACCTGGGAAGAAAAGCACAAGATAGAGAAGGCCGGCGGCAGCACCATCACGGTCGCGGACCCGTCCTGACCATGGCGCAGGGCCTGGCGATCGCCGCGCTGGCGGCTGCCATCGGGATCGGCCTCATCCTGTTGCAGGCGGGCGTATCGAAGCTGCGCCACCGCATCCTGCTGCCCGGCGTGATCGCCAATTACCGGCTGCTGCCGCCCGCGCTGGTCGCGCCTGCCGCGACCCTGCTGCCACTGGCGGAGATCGCCATCGGCGCCACGCTGATCGCCGGCCTTGCCCCGGTGCCGGTGCTGCTCGCCATGCTGCTGCTTAGCCTCTTTGCCGGAGCGATGGCGATCAACATCGCGCGCGGGCGCAGCCATATCGACTGCGGCTGTGGACGTTCACAGTTACGCCATCCGATCGGCTGGCCGCTGGTGATCCGCAACCTGCTGCTGGTCGCGCTGGTCGCGCCGCGCCTGCTGCCCGCCCCGCCGCTGTCCGCGCTGGACATTGCCACCGCGGCCGCTGGCGGCATCGCCCTGTTCCTCGCCTTCCATCTGCTCGGCGCCATCCTGGCGCTGATCGCCACGCCCGCCGCCGCCTACCGGAGATAGAAGACCTATGCTGACCTCGCTCATCATCGCGCAGATCCTGTCCTGGGTCGCAATCTTCGCGCTCGGCATCGCCCTGCTGGCGGTCGCGCGGCAGGTCGGCGTGCTGCATATCCGCGTCGCGCCCGCCGGCGCGCTCGCCACCAGCGGCGGCCCAGCGGTGGGCGACGCCATCGTCAAGATCGATACCCGCACCATCGACGGCGCGCCCGTCACGATCGGCGGCCATGCCCATGGCACGGCGCTGCGCCTCTTGATGTTCGTCTCCGCCCAATGCCCACTGTGCAAGAATATCATCCCGATGGCCAAATCCTTCGCGCGGGACGAGCGGGTCGCGCTGACCTTCGTGGGCGACGATGATGTCGCCGCCCAGCGCGCGATGATCGCCCAGCACGGGCTGGAGGGCTATGCCTTCGTCAACGGGCCGGAGGCGGGCCAGGCCTATGGCGTCGCCAAGCTGCCTTTCGCCGTGCTGCTCGATGCCGAGGGCACCATCCTGTCCAAGGGGCTGGTCAACAGCCGCGAGCATCTCGAAAGCCTGGTCGTCGCCCATGAAATGGGAATCGCCACGGTGCAGGATTATATCGGTTCGCTCAAAGCCCAGGCGGCCTGATCGCAAGTTCAAAGGGGGTCCGTGACATGAAGAAGTTCGACGCCGACGCCATGGGGGAAAAGCTGCTGCGGCGCCTCGCCGGGGGGACATCCCGCCGCTCGATGCTCTCGCGCCTGGGGGCCGCCCTGGTCGCCGCGCCCGCCTTCCCGCTGCTGCCGGTCAGCCGCGCCGAAGCGGCCAAGCCCGACCGCTCGCCCGAGGCCAAGACCGCCTTTGCCCGCACTGCGCAGAGCAAGGACGAGACCAAGTGCGACTATTGGCGCTATTGCGCGATCGACGGCGCGCTGTGCACCTGCTGCGGCGGCGGCATCCACAGCTGCCCGGCGGGCGCGGAGCCCTCGCCCGTTTCCTGGGTTGGCACCTGCATCAACCCGGACGACGGCAAGGCCTATCTGATCGCCTATCGCGACTGTTGCGGCAAGCCAGCCTGCGGCCAGTGCGGCTGCGACAATACCGACCGCGAAACCCAGCTCTACATGCCCCAGCTCAACAATGACGTGATCTGGTGCTTCGGCACCAGCAGCATGGAATATCATTGTTCGACCGCCGTGCTGGTCGGCGCGGCCAGCTGAGGCCGGCAGGGCATGCGGCATGCGCTGCTGATCGGATCGCTGGCGCTGCTCGGCGCGGTCGGCATCGGCCGCGCCGCGCTGCCGCCGATGGGGCTGCTGCCCAGCGCGATCACCGATCCCGATCTCGCCCGGTCCGACTATGTCGAAAATTGCGGCGGCTGCCACGGGGTGCAGGGCAGTGCCGCGCCCGCAGCCCTGCCCGAACTGCGCGGCCGGGTCGGCTGGTTCCTCTGCACCCCCCAGACCCGCGCCTATCTCATCCGCCTGCCCAATGTCGCGCTCAGCCGGATCAAGGATAATCAGCAACTGGCCGACATGATGAACTTCGTCGTCTTCGGCCTGGGCGGCGGTAGCGTGCCGCAGGGCAGCACGCCCTTCACCGCCGAGGAAGTCGCCCATGAACGCCGCTTCGCCCTGTCCGCCGCCTCGCTGACCGCCGAACGTGCCCGCCATGTCGAAACCGCGATCCGCAAATGCCATGCACCCGCCTCGCTCCGGCAGATGTTTCCGTCGGCGGGGCGATAACGCTGCCACGGGCATCGCTGTCCTACACGCCGCTTTTTTGATCTGTCCCTCGCCATGCGACAAAGGCTGTTCCCCCTCGCCCAACCCGGCCGCCCGGCGCGTGGCAGGCGCCTATGTGGCGCGCGGCTGTCGCGTCATGGGCGCGCGACAGGGGCAAGGGCGACGCGCTTCCATGCCCCTCCCCCCATTACCCCCAGCGCGGCACAGGCGCGTTACCGACGCCTCGCAGGTGCGCGACAGGCGCAAACACCCCCAATAGGCCGTTTACACTGTGAACTTCGGCAGACGCGCGCCCGATCGCGGGCGCCACCATGCTTCAGAATTTCGCCTTCACCCCGGCATACCAGCGGCGCGGCGCCCCCGCGCCATAGGCCCTGGGATCGCTCGCTCCCGGCGCCTCCTCCAGTTCGATCTCGTCCACCTCGGTAAAGGTGCCGAAGGTCGCATAATGGCGGTCGAACAGGTTGCGAACCTCGCCAAACAGGGTGACGCCGGGGATGATGTCGATGCCGGCGCGAATATTGGCGATCAGATAGCCGGGCACTTTTGCATTCTGGTTGGCCTCGTCCCCGACCAGATATTGGCCCGACCGGGCGATCAGGTCGCCGCCGATCGACCAACGGCGCTGACCGCCCAAGGTGCCAGCATAATCCAGCGTGAGGGTCGCACTATGGCGAGGGATACCGGGCAGCCGATCGCCCTTCCCGACGTCGATCGTGCCGTCCTCATTCGCCTCCGGATTGGCCGGGCTGCTCAGTGTCAGCGCGCTGCGATAGGTCGCATCGGTAAAGGCATAGCTCAACCCCGCGCTGAAACCGCCCCGCGCCGCCTTGACCGACGCCTCGACACCCTGGCGCCGGGTCTTGCCGATATTCTGGAAATAGGCCCGACCGCGAATGTCCGACGCGATATATTGGATGTCGTCATGATTGCCGGTGCGATAGGCGGAGAGCAGCCAATCGGCGGTCCAGCCACCGACAGCGAAGCGGCCCGAACCGCCCGCCTCCCAGCTTTTCGCCACCACCTGCTTGAGCGGCGGATCGGCGATGAAGAAATTGGTCAGGCTGCACGGCGCATTCTCGTCGGCGCAGGACAGTTCGGCCGGGGTCGGCGCGCGGTTGGTCTCGGCATAGCCGACCCGCAGCGACAGCCCGTCCGAAACCCGATAGTCCAGCTCCGCGCCGGGATTGAGCCGCTGGAAATTGTGCCGCCCGTTCAGCGCCGTGCCGATCTGGTCGACCAATTCGATCCGCGCATGGTTCCAGCGCAGCCCCAGTTCCGCCGTCAGCCCCGGCGCCAGCGGCAACCGGTCCTGCACGAAGACGCCCCAATAATCGGTGTGTGCGACCAGCCCGACCGGCGCGATCGCGCCGTCCGGCTGGACGATGATCGACCCCAGCCCCTCGACGCTGCGCTCGTCCGTCATCGCCCCCAATTCGGTCGATGTGTCGAACCGGGTGCGGCTGGTGTCGTAACTCATGCCGATCGCAAAATGATTGATCCCGCCCATCAGCGCCCGATCGTCGATCAACTGCACCAGCGCGCCCATTGCATCGGTCCGCGTCCGCCCCCGGTTAAGCACGCCATAACCCTCGCCGCCCAGGCTGTCGGCAATGGCGTTGCCGTTCGCGTCGGTCAGGACCGCCTGCGCCTCGTCCCCGTCATCATCGCTCCCCACCGTCTCCAGGCAGAGCAGCCCGGCGTCATCCTCATCCTCGCACCCCTCGATATCGGCGGCGTCGCCATTGACCGTGCGCAAGGTCAGCCGCTGGGCATAGAGCGTCCCTTCGATCCGGGTCGTGTCGGACAGCGCGACCCAGGGGTGCAGGCTGATCCGGCCATAGCTGCTGCGGCTATTGTCGGGCCAGGTGAAGACGGCGCGCCGGTCCGCTGCCAGCAGTTCGACCGGCGATACGCCATTGCCGGTCAGGTCGGTCTTTGCCCCGACCAGCTTCATGTGCAGCCCGCCCTTCTCCGTGTCGAAACCCAGGTCGGCATAGCCATTATAGAGATGCGACGGGCTATGATCCCGCCAACCATCGTCATGGCTATACTGGAACGCCCCGAACGCACTGAAATTGCCACGCGCAAAACCGCCAGCGATGCTCGCCTCGGCATAGCCGAAACGGCCGCCGGTCGCGCTCGCCTCCAGCCCCGGATCGCTGCGCCCGTCCTTCGTCTCCAGCAGGATCGCCCCGCCCAGCGCATTAAGGCCATAGACCGGGCTGGCGTCGAGCAGGCTCAATTTACGGATCGCTGCCTCGGGGATCAGGTCGAACTGGACGGTATCGCCGAACGGCTGGTTGAAACGGGCGCCGTCCATATAGACGGCCAGCCCCTGCGCCTGCCCCTGCAGCGGCGAGGCAACGAAGCCGCGATAGAGAAGATTGGGCTGCCAGGGATTATTCTGCGCGTCCTGCAGCGTGATGCCGGCAATATTGCGGGTCAGCGCGCCGAGCAGATCGGGCGTGCCGCCGACGCCGATATCCCGCCTGGAAATGGACAGTGCATCATCGACATCGATCGCCCCGCCCGGCGCCGTGACGATGATCGTCTGTGCCGGGCCAGCATCGGGCTCTTCCGCCCATGCCAGCGCCGGTATCAGCGCCACGCCCGCCAGACCCGCGCAAAGCCAGCCCTTGCCCCGCATATCCCACTCCCATCTCTGTTTATGGAAAGGACGCTAGGGAGGGCCGGCGATCGCCTCCATTATACCTTGGGTCGCATGCGAAAATCAGGCGGCAACCCCGGCGCGGCTGCGCACCAGGTCCGCGACCACGCTGGGATCGGCCAGCGTGCTGACATCGCCCAGCGCCTGTGCCGACACCTCCCCCTCGGCGATCTTGCGCAGGATGCGGCGCATGATCTTGCCCGATCGCGTCTTGGGCAGGCCCGGCGCGAACTGGATCACGTCCGGCGTGGCGATCGGCCCGATCTCGCTGCGCACCCATTGGGTCAGGGCACGGCGCAGATCCTCGCTCGGTTCCTCGCCAACATTCAGCGTGACATAGGCATAGATGCCCTGCCCCTTGATGTCGTGCGGCATACCAACAACCGCCGCCTCCGCCACGGTCGCATGCAGCACCAGCGCGCTCTCGACCTCGGCCGTGCCCATGCGATGGCCCGACACGTTGATGACATCGTCGACCCGGCCGGTGATCCAATAATAGCCGTCCTCGTCCCGCCGTGCGCCGTCGCCGGTGGTATATTTCCCGGAAAAAGTGGTGAAATAGGTCTGGAAGAAACGCTCATGATCGTTCCAGACGGTGCGCATCTGGCCGGGCCAGGACCGGGCGATCACCAGATTGCCTTCGCTCGCGCCATCCTGCACCACGCCATCGCCATCGACGATCTGCGCCTCGACACCGGGCATGGGAAAGGTCGCGCTGCCGGGCTTCAGGTCCGTGGCGCCCGGCATCGGCGCGATCATCGCACCGCCGGTCTCGGTCTGCCACCAGGTGTCGATGATCGGGCAGCGCCCCTCGCCCGCGACGCCATGATACCAGCGCCAGGCTTCGGGATTGATCGGCTCGCCGACGCTGCCCAGCAATTGGAGCGACGCGCGGCTGGTCTTCGTGACATGATGGTCGCCCTCCTTCATCAGCGCGCGCAGCACGGTCGGCGCGGTGAACAGCGTATGGACCTGATGCCGGTCGACCACCTCCCAGATGCGGCTGGGCGTCGGCCAGCTCGGCAGGCCTTCATACATCAGCGTCGTCGCGCCATTGGCCAGCGGACCATAGACGATATAGCTGTGCCCCGTGACCCAGCCGACATCGGCGGCGCACCACCAGACGTCACCGGGCCGATAATCGAAGCAGAGCGCATGGGTGAGGCTGGCCCAGAGCAGATAACCGCCGCTCGAATGGACCACGCCCTTGGGCTTGCCGGTGGAGCCGGAGGTGTAGAGCAGGAACAGCGGGTCTTCCGCCTTCATCACCTCGGCCGGGCAATCGGGCGCGACGCCGGCCATCGCCTCGTCATACCAGCTGTCGCGGCCCGGCTGCATCGCCACCGCCCCGCCGGTTGCGCGCACCACCAATACGCGGCGCACGCTGGTGCAATGGTCGAGCGCCAGCGCCGCGTCGACATTGGCCTTGAGCGGCACGCGCTTGCCGCCGCGCCGGCCCTCGTCGGCAGTGACGACGATGCTGGAATCGCAATCGGTGATGCGGCCTGCCAGCGCCTCGGGCGAAAAGCCGCCGAACACGACGCTGTGGATCGCGCCGATCCGGGCGCAGGCGAGCAGCGCCACCGCCGCCTCCGGGATCATCGGCATATAGATGGTGATGCGGTCGCCCCGGCGTGCGCCAGCATCCTTGAGCACATTGGCGAACCGGCAGACCTCGGCATGCAATTCACGATAGGTCAGGCTACGCGGCGCTTCAGACGGATCATCGGGTTCCCAGAGGATCGCGGTAACGTCGCCCCGCTCGGCCAGATGCCGGTCGAGACAATTGGCCGACACGTTGAGCGTGCCGTCGGCGAACCATTGGATACCGAAATCCGCTTCGTCGAAGCTGCTGTCCGACGCGCGGGTCGGCGGCGTGATCCAGTCCAGCCGCTGCGCCTGCTCCAGCCAATAGGCATCACCGTCATCAAGCGACCGGCGATAATCGGCGGCGCGCGCCGCCTGGTTCATGCGGGCATGGGCCGCCCAGTCGGCAGGTATCGGAAACAGGTCTTCGGACATGATGGCTCCCTTCATTGGCCGATCCGCACGCCGATCCAGAGCGTCCTGGGCGTGCCCAGGTCGATCGATCCACCGGCATTGCGGGTGACGACATCCTCGTCGAACAGATTTTCCCCGCGCGCGACCAGGCTGATACCATGGCCGATCGGCAGCCGGGCAAGGGCGTCGAGCGTCAGCGCATCGGGCAGCACATCGCTCTGCAGATCATCCTCATATTGCTTGGCCGTGTAGCGCAGCGTCGCCGAAAGCTCCGGTCCGGCCTTGGGCGCCCAGGCCAGCGTCGCGCTGGCCGAGTGACGCGGCACCTGCGCCGGGGCGAAGCCATCGAACGCCATGCCCGGCGCATCGACCTTGCTGTGGCTGTAGGCATAGGAAGCGAGCAGCGAGAAATCGGCCGGCAGCTGCGCGCTGGCAGTCAGCTCCACGCCCTTCGCCACGATCGTATTCACATTCTGGCGCTGGCGGGTGTTGGTGGCGATGGTGACGTTCGCGATCGCATCGTCTAGCCGGTTGTAGAAGAGGGTGGCCGAAAGCTGCACGCCCGACGCCGGGGTCAGGTCGATGCCACCCTCCACGCCCTTGAGCTTCTCGGGCTTGAGTGCCGCATTGGCCTGGGTGGTGATCGGGAAGACGACGAAGGGGCGATACAGCTCGTTGAGCGTCGGCAGGCGGAAGCCGCTATAGGCCGCGCCGCGCAACGCCACCGCATCGCTGATATGGTAGAGCGCGCCGGCCCGGCCGGAAAATTCCCAGTCGGAGCGATTGGCATAGCTGCTGTCCTGCGTCACCGTCCCAGCCGCACTGACCGCCTTGTAGAAGCCGTTGCGGATCGACCAGCGATCGGCCCGCACCCCGCCGGTCAGGACAAGATTGCCAATCGTCCAGTCATCCTCGGCAAAGATGCCGCTGGTGATCTGGTCGCCACCGGCATGGCGGCGCGCTGTCAGCGGGTTGCTGGCGATGCCGGCATTATAGGCATCTTCAAACATGTCGCCGGTGGCAAAGCGGCTATCCACGCCGATGCGCAGCACATGATCCGCGCCCACCGGCGGGCGCAGCTCGATCTTGCCGCCGATCCCGGTCGAGGGGGTGTTGCGCTGGTCGAGCGACTTGCGGAAGCTGGTGGAGGAGATGACGATGTTCGAGAAATTGCGCGCCTGGAGATAGGCGAGCGCATCGACCTGCCAGCGGCCGCGCGAAATATAGCGGATGCTGGCGTCCTGGCCCTGGCTCATGCTGTCGGCGCCGGCAAAGCGCAGGGTGCGATTGTCCTGGAACAGGGTGCCGCGAAACTGGATTTCCGAGGTGGCGTCGATCGGCGCGACCGCGCGCAAATTGGTCGACCAGCTATCATAGGCGGCGGGCACGGTGGCGGCGACACGCTGGTCGCGGGGCGTGGTCTGGAAACCGTCGCCCCGGTCCCAGCGACCGGACAGCGACACGTAACCGCTGCCCAGATCCGGCGCGATGCTGGCGGACAATTCGGTCGCATCCCTGCTGCCGTAGAAGGCGCTGGCACCGAAGGCCGGCATCTGGTCGCGGGTGGCGCTGGCCAGTTCGATCGTGCCGGCGACCGCGCCCGCGCCGAACGCGCCACTGCCGCCGCCGCGCGTCACCCGGACCAGTGCCAGCCGGTCGGGCACCAAAGCCGAAAAGGGGATATAGCCGAAAAAGGGATCGGCCACCGGCACGCCATCAAGCAGCACCAGCGTCCGGCTCGACGCATTGCCGCCCAGCGCGCGCAGCGTGGCGCCCTGGTTCGACGGATTGGACGCGCGACTGTCAGATCGGCGGAACTGCTGGAAACCCGCGACATCGGCCAGCACGCTCTCGATCCGACCCGACGCCGCATCCTCAAGCCGATCCCGGTCTATCACCACAGACCCATAGGCCGGCGTCCCAGGCGGCAGGGCGAGGCCCGTGCCCGTCACCACGATCGACGCGGCGGCCATCGCTTCGCCAGCACCATCGGGTGTTTCCGCCTGCGCCGCGAAGGGCGCCATTGCCATGCCGAGCGCGAGCCATTTTGTTCTGCGCATATATCCTCCCCTGCCGCCCCGTCATGCGAAGGGGCGGCATCCCTTCGATAGGATGCCGCCCCTTGCCGGAACATTGGCCTTTGGGCCGATGGCCCTTCTCCCGCTCAGAAGAAGAGGATGGCGCCGGCGGCGATCGTGTCGCCCTCCGCCTCATTGCCGTTATGCGCCTTGGACGTGCTGTGGATATATTCGCCGATCAGCGTCACCCAGCTGGTCAGGCCATAACGGCCCTGCCCCACCCAGCTGCTATTCTTGCGGATAAGCGTCGGGTTGGCGAGCGCATCGGCGGCATTGGCATAATGGAGATTGCTCTCGCCATAGCTGCCGCCGACCGAGAATTTGCCGAAGGTCGCCAGCCCCTGAAGATAGAAGCCGTCGCTGTCGCGCTTGTTACCCACTGCATCCGTGTCGAACAGGTTGAGCGCCGTCGTGCCCAGCCCCGAGCCATTATAATAATAGCCGGTGAGGACGATCGGGCCGTAGCCGATCTTGGCGCCGGTATCGAAACCGCTGCCGGTATAGGAAATGCCGTCGACGCGATTATGCCGCTGGGTGATGCCTGACAGCCAGGCGCGGGCCGAGAAATCGCCGAACTTGCCATCATAGACGATCTTGCCCTGGAAGCCGGGCGACTTGTTGCTTTCACCCGGTCCCGTCAGCGATTCGAGCGGCTGGAAGACGCCGACCGAAACCTGGAAGCCCGAGAGGCTGGGCGAGGTGTAAGTGATCTGCGGCTGGAAGTCGGTATAGATATAGCCGATGCCGATGCGGCCCAGCGAAGTGTTGGACGGCGCGACATTGCCGCCGCTCGACCCGACCGACAGCAAAGTGATGTCGTTCAATATGCCTTCCGAGCCGAACAGGCCGATGTCGCGACCCAGCTTGAACTCGCCCAGGCCGGAATGGCCGATGGTCATGTAGGTCTGGCGGAAATCGATGCCGGCGGTCTGCAGCGCGACCGGCCGGCCGCCGGCATTGGCGCCGCCGCCGACCGAATAATCCGCGCTGTTGATACCGGGATACATGCCGAAATGAGCGCCGACGTCCCAGCCGCCCTGATTGGTCGTGACGTCGAACTTCAGGTAGCCGGGCAGCAGGCCGTTGCGGATCGCCGAACTATTGCCGCCAACCGGCACCACGCCGCCGACGACATCGGTATTCGGCCCGGCCGCCTGGCCATTTTCATGGGTGTAGAAACCATTGACCGATCCGGAAATCTTGACCGTGACATCGCCCACCTCAAATCCGACGCCGCTGTCGGCGACGCGCACCACGGGCCTGCCGCCCGAGGCGGCGGGCGCAGCGGCAGCGGCCGGCGCGGCGGCGTCTTCCTTTGCCAGCTGGGCATATTCCTCGTCGGTGAGGATCCCCTTCTCATGAAGCCTTTTCAGCAGTTCGCTCGTCGTCCCGGCGCTCGCCGGCGTTGCCCCTGCGACGAACAGCAACGCCATGGCGGCGCTGCCGAGGAATGTTCCCCGTGCCATCTCATCCTCCCTCTTGTGCGCCGGTCGTGCCGGCTGTCGGGAAGAGTGGGCGGCGGCGATGGCGGCCGAAATTGGACTTTGGTTCTCGTCCTCCTCCCGCGCACCTCGCTATACTTTTGGTCAGGGCGCGACGGCGATGCCCCACGGCCCGGCGCCGACCGCCACCGTGCCGACGACCTTGCCGGCGGCCAGATCGATCACCGAAACATTGTCCGAAAGGCCATTGGCGGCAAAAGCACGCGCGCCGTCCGGGCTGACTGCCACATGCCAGACCCGCTTGCCGACCGGCACATAGGCGCGGACCTTGCGGGTGGCGACATCGACCAGCGCGACATGATTGGCACGGCCGAGCGCCACGACCGCCGACTTGCCGTCCGGCGTGAAACGGATGCCGCAGGGCAATAGCTGATAATCCTGCACGCCGGGAATGGCAAAATGCAGCGTCTCGACAATCTTGCGCGTGGCCGGATCGGCAATCTGCACCGTGCCGCCTATCTCCGCCGCGATCCACAGCTCCTTGCCATCGGCGGTAAATTCCACATGGCGCGGGCGCTGATCCGTCTCGGTCGCATCGACCATCGTCTTGCTCGTCAGGTCGATCCAGTTGACGACGCCATCATCCTCCGATGTCACCACCACCCATTTGCCGTCGGGGCTCTGCGCCACGCCCTCGGGCTCCTTGCCGACGTCGACCTGGAAGGCGACCTTGCGGCTGTCGAGGTCGATCGCGGTCAGCGCGGCATTATCCTCATTGGCGACGAACAAGGTCCGGCCATCGCGCGACAGGAAGAATTGCTCGGGATCCTGCCCCGATGGCAGGTCCGCGACGACCTTGCCGGTCGCGCGGTCGATCATCTGCACCGCATGGTCGTTGCTGGCGCAGAGCAGGATATATTTGCCGTCCTTGGTGAGGGTGATGCCGCGCGGCCGTCCGCCCACCGGCCAGGTCGCGACCGTCTGCATCGTGGCGGCATCGATGACGCTGACGCTATTGCCCCGCTCGTTGGAGACATAGAGCGTCTCGGCCCGGACCGACGGGATCGCCACCGTCAGCGCAAGCCCCGCAATCACGCCCTTCATCATGCCCGCATCCTCTCGTTCTTTTGGCCTGATAGCGGATTAGCCCCCGGCCCGTCGCGGCGGGATTGTACCAATGGCCAATGGGGGCCGCCCCCGCCCTCCCCTACAGTCATCAGCGACAGGGACGACATGCGGCCAGCACAGGCACGCGGCACAGACGAGGGTTTGGGATGAGGAATTACGGACGGATCGCATTGTTCGGCGCGGCCTGCCTGGCGGGCGCATCGATCACATCGGCACTGATGGCGCATGGCAATGTCACGCCGCAGGCGGTCGACACATCGGCCCTGCCGGAAATCGGCGCCGACTGGGTGCAGCACAACCCCTATCGCGGCAATGCCACGGCGGCGAAGATCGGCGAATCCGCCTATGGCCAGAATTGCGCCCGCTGCCACGGGCTGGACGCGGAAAGCGGCGGCATCGCGCCGGACCTGCGCTATCTGGAAGTCGGCGACAGCGGCGACGAATGGTTCATCCAGCGTTACCAGCATGGCTCCAGCCATGACGGCAAGGTCTATATGCCGCCCTTCGGCGACGTGCTGGGACAGAAGGCCGGATGGGCGATCCGCGCCTGGCTCGAAACCAAGCATCAGGAGTGATCGCGATGGATCGCCGCGCCTTCTTGAGCAGCGCGGTGGCCGCCGCGCTGGTTGGCTATATTTCGAGCGGGCAGGCGGCAAAGGCCGCACCGCTCGGCAAGGTCAGGGAATTGGGTGTCCTTCGGGTCGCAGTCTATAAGGACAACCGCCCCTGGTCCTGGCGCAAGGACGGCAAGCTGACCGGGATCGACGTCGACCTGGCCCAGGCGCTGGCCAAGGGGCTGGGCGTGCGCGCCGACATTGCCGAACTGGTCGCGGACGAAAGCGCCGACGACGACCTGCGCAACGGGGTGTGGAAGGGCGGCCTTTTGGGCTTCCAGCCGGCCGACATCATGCTCCATGTGCCGTTCGACCGGACTTTCGCCGCACGCAATGATCAGGTCGCGATCATCGCGCCTTATTATCGCGAGAGCTTCCAGTTTGCGGCGGTGAAGGGCGAGATCGACGTCAACGCGCCGCCGACCCAATATCGGGGGAAGCGGCTGGCGGTCGAGATCGACTCCATTCCCGATTTCTACCTGATCGGCACATTCGGCGGCATATTGGCCAGGGATGTCGTCCATTTCCCCGGCGGGACGGAAGCCGTTACCGCGCTGACCGATGGCCGGGCCGATGGCGCGCTCGCCAGCCGGGCGCAGATCGAGGCGGTGCTGCACGACAGCGGCGCCACCAACATCGTCCGCCGCACCAGCCCCCTGCCCGCCTTCACCTCGGCCGGATGGGACATCGGCATGGCGGTGAAGGAGAATAGCCGGAACCTGGGCGATGCGGTCGAAACGATCCTGGCCGACATGACGAAAACGGGTGCGCTTAAGGCGATCTTCGAGCGCCATGGCGTCGCCTATGCGCCGGCCGTCGCGGCAGGCTGAACGGGCGACCCAAGGTCCAATTGGCACGGCCGCCGTGCCCCATAAGGTGCTGCATCGACGGCGTTGATCACGCCGGAAAACAAGGGAGGATGACTATGACGGGACGTTTCACGCGTTCGTTCCTGGGGGCAGCCGCGATCGCGCTGGTGGCCGGGGCTGCGCCACTGCTGGCGGCCGATGCGGCAGGCGGGCCGACCGATGCCGACCTGATGAACGATGCCGCATCGACCGGCGACGTGCTGACCTATGGCATGGGACCGCAGGCGCAGCGTTTCAGCACGCTCAACCAGATCAACACCGATACCGTCAGCAAGCTGGTGCCCGCCTTCGCCTCGTCGCTGGGTGGCGAGAAGCAGCGCGGCCAGGAGGCCCAGCCTCTGGTCTATGACGGCACCATCTATGTCACCGGTTCCTATTCGCGGCTCTATGCCTTCGACTCCCGCACCGGCGAGGAGAAATGGGAATATAATGCCCGCCTGCCCGATGACATCATGCCCTGCTGCGACGTCGTCAATCGCGGTGCGGCGATCCATGGCGACAAGATCATTTTCGCCACGCTCGACGCGCGGCTGGTGGCGCTCAATCGCCATACCGGCAAGGTGGTGTGGAACAAGCAGATTGCCGACTACAAGGCCGGCTACAGCGCGACCGCCGCGCCGCTGATCGTCAAGGGCATGGTCATCACTGGCAATTCGGGCGGCGAGTTCGGCATCGTCGGCGCAGTCGAGGCCCGCGACGTCGATACCGGCGAGCTGATCTGGCACCGTCCGGTGATCGAAGGCAACATGGGCACCTTGCGCGGCAAGGATAATGGCATCACCGGCAAGCTCAATGCCACCTGGCAGGGCGATCTCTACAAGACCGGCGGCGGCGCGACCTGGCTGGGTGGCACCTATGATCCGGAAACCAATCTTCTCTATTTCGGCACCGGCAACCCGGCCCCCTGGAACAGCCATTTGCGGCCCGGCGACAATCTCTACACCGCGTCGACGCTGGCGATCGATCCCGAAACCGGCGTGATCAAATGGCATTACCAGACCACCCCGCATGACGGCTGGGATTTCGACGGGGTCAACGAGTTCATCCCGTTCGACGCGACGATCAACGGCAAGCCGATGAAGCTGGGCGCCAAGGCGGACCGCAACGGCTATTTCTTCGTGCTCGACCGGACCAACGGCAAGTTCGTCAGCGCCAACCGCTTCGTCATGCAGACCACCTGGGCCAGCGGCTATGACAAGAATGGCAAGCCGATCGTGATCCCGGCCGGTCGCCCCGGCGCGCCGAGCGCGACCGAAAAGGGCACCACCGTTTTCTCGTCACCCAGCTTCCTGGGCGGCAAGAACTGGATGCCGATGGCCTATAGCAAGGACACCGGCCTGTTCTACATCCCGTCCAATGACTGGGGCATGGACATCTGGAACGAGCCGATCGCCTACAAGAAAGGCGCCGCCTATCTGGGCGCGGGCTTCACCATCAAGCCGATCGCCGAGGATCATATCGGCGCGCTGCGGGCGATGGACCCCAAGACCGGCAAGATCGTCTGGGAATATAAGAACAAGGCGCCGCTGTGGGGCGGCGTGCTGTCGACCGCCGGCAATCTGGTCTTCACCGGCACGCCCGAAGGCTATCTGAAGGCCTTCGACGCCAAGACCGGCAAGGAATTGTGGAAGTTCCAGACCGGGTCGGGCGTGGTCGGATCGCCGGTCACCTGGGAACAGGATGGCGAGCAATATGTCGCCGTCATGTCCGGCTGGGGCGGCGCGGTGCCGCTGTGGGGCGGCGAAGTGGCCAAGTCCTTCAAGGACATCAATCAGGGCGGTTCGCTCTGGGTGTTCAAGCTGGCCAAATAAGGAGGCGAGGACGATGATCGTCATGGGGCGCGGACAGACTATGCACGGCGGAAATCGCGGGCAATTTGCCGCGCCCCCGCCTATGATCCATCATCATGGCCAGGGGGCGGACATGCAGGTCGAAGATAATGACGCGATGATGGAAAGGGTGCTGATCGTCGACGATCACCCGCTGGTGCGCGACGGGCTGCGCAGCGTGATCGCGGTCAGTTTCGACGGCTGCGAGATTTTCGAGGCGGCCAGCCTGGAGGAAGCGCTGGCGACGCTGGAGAAACAGTCCAATTTCGACCTGGTGCTGCTCGACCTCAATATCCCCGACGTGAAGCGGCTCGATGGCCTGAAACTGCTGCGCAGCCGCCACCCGATCCTGCCGGTGGTGATGGTGTCAGGCGCGTTCGACCGGGGAATCGTGCGCGAGGCGCTGGGCGCCGGCGCGGCCGGATTCATCCCCAAGTCGATGAAGCGCAGCGCCATCGTCGATGCGCTGCACCGGGTGGTGTCCGGTGAAATCTACATGCCCGACGCGATCGACGAGGCGCCGCAGGAAAGCGCCGAGGAAGCCGATATCCTGACCCGGATCGGCAGCCTGACGCCGCAGCAGCGGATCGTGCTGACGCATCTGGTCCATGGCCGGCTGAACAAGCAGATCGCCCATGACCTGAGCGTGTCAATGACGACGGTCAAGGCGCATGTCTCCGCGATCCTGCAGAAGCTCAACGTCTTCAGCCGGACGCAGGCGGTGATCCTGGCCAACCGGGTCCATTTCGACGGCGACAACTGACCGCGGAAAATAGGAAATCCCGCGCTTAACTTCGCATATTTCCCGCACATTTCGACATTTTGATGCCGATGTTGGAAATCATGTTGCGCGCCCCATCCCTGTCGTCCCCTGTTCCCGACTAGCATGGAACAGGGGCTGTAGGACAGGCAGGGACGGGTCAGAAGCTGGCCTTCAGCCCGTCGATCACGAACTGCGCCGCGAGCGCGGCGAGCAGCACGCCGAGCAGGCGGGTAATCACCGCCTCGATCTTGGTGCCCAGGATCGCCATCAGCGGCCCGGCCGCCAGCAAGGCGCCCAGCATCAGCACCAAAGTCACCGCCACCGCGACCAGCACGACCAGCCGGTCGACCATGCCGTCGGCGCGCGACATCAGCAGCATGACGGTCGCGATCGAACCCGGCCCGGCGATCATCGGCATCGCCATCGGGAAGACGGAGACATCCTCCACTTCGGGCGTCTCGGCGATCTTCTGCGCCCGGTCCTCGCGCCGCTGGGTGCGCTTTTCGAACACCATGTCCATCGCGATCATGAACAGCATGATGCCGCCGGCGATGCGGAAACTGTCCAGTTCGATGCCGAGCACGCCCAGCAGCTGCTTGCCCCACAGGGCGAAGACCAGCAGGATGGCGGCGGCGATGCCGACCGCGCGGATCGCCATCGACCGGCGCTGGGCGATGCTCGCCCCGCTGGTCAGGCTGGCATAGATGGGCGCGCAGCCCGGCGGATCGATCACCACGAACAGGGTGACGAAAGCGGATATGAACAATTCCATCATGACGGCGCCCCCACCTTGTCGTCGATCACCACATCATAGCCGGTCCCGTTCCACATGCGGACGGTGACCCGGCGGCTGCCATCGGTCGCGACATCGGCGGACCAGATCAGGCTGTCATCCTGCGGCACCGGCGGCGCCTCCCCCTTTGCCGGGGGCGGGCCTTCGGGCCGCGCACCGCGCTTGCAGGTCGCAACCTTGCCGGTCAGAAATTCCGGCGCCTCCCGTTCGGTCGCCAGACGATCGCCATGATCGAGGATCCACTGCCAGCGGCCCTTCTTGTCGCGCCGCCACAGGGTGGTGAAATAGCCGACCGATCCGTCCGGCCGTTTCCAGTTGCCGGTGCTGGCGGCGAGCAGGCCGTCGCAGGAGACATAGACGATCGAGGGCGACCAGCTGACCGAGGCCGGCGGGTCCGCCTGCTTCTTCAGCCAGTCCTTCGCCACCACCCGCTGCGGCACGAACATCACCGCATCGTCCGCCGCCGTTTCGCGAAAGGCAGTCCATTGCCCCTTTTGCTGGGCAAGCCGGTTGAAGGCGATTTCGGCCGCGATCACCGAGCTGGGATCGGGCTGGTAACGCATCGGCGGCTTGGCCGCGACCAGCATCACCAGGCTGAGGGCGAGGAGCGCGCCGCGCGCCTTCACAGCCCCTCCGGCTTGGCGAGGCCCGCGCGCGCATGGGCGGCGACCAGCGTGTTGCGCAGCAGCACCGCGATCGTCATCGGGCCGACGCCGCCGGGAACCGGGGTGATGGCGCGGACATGCGACAGCGCTTCGGCCGTGGCGACATCGCCGACGATCCGGCCCTTGCCATCTTCGGTATCGACCACGCGGTTGATGCCGACGTCGATCACCGTCGCGCCCGGCTTGATCCATTCGCCCTTCACCATTTCGGCGCGGCCGACAGCGGCAACCACGATGTCGGCGCGGTGAACGATGCTGGCGATGTCGCGGGTGCGGCTATGGGCGATGGTGACGGTGCAATTTTCGGCCAGCAGCAGCGCCGCCATCGGCTTGCCGACGATGTTGGAACGACCGACCACGACCGCCTCCATGCCCGACAGGTCGCCCAGTTCATCCTTCAGCAGCATGATACAGCCCAGCGGCGTGCAGGGCACCAGCGCGTCCTGTCCCGTGGCGAGGCGCCCCGTATTGACGACATGGAAGCCGTCGACATCCTTGGCCGGGTCGATCGCGGCGATCACCGCCGCCTCGTCGATATGCTTGGGCAGCGGCAGCTGGACCAGGATGCCGTCGACCCGGTCGTCATGGTTCAGTTCCTCGATCAGGTCGAGCAGATCATCTTCGCCGATGCTGTCGGGGCGCTTGAACTCCAGGCTTTCCATGCCGGCGGCGACCGTCATCTTGCCCTTGTTGCGGACATAGACGCTGCTCGCGGGATCTTCGCCCACCAGCACCACGGCCAGGCCCGGCTTGCGGCCCGTCTGTTCCACGAAGGCGGCGACGCCATCGGCCACCTTGTCCCGCAGTCCGGCCGCAAAAGCCTTGCCGTCGATAATCTTGCCGATCGTCATGTCGCGTCTATCCATGTCTCGATGATGGCGGTCAGCCGGTCCAACGCCTGCGCCCCGCCCTGTATCCGCAATCGCTTTAGCCGGTTGGTATCACCCGATTCCAGCAAAATCGCGCCCCTGGGCCAATCCAGCCGCTTGGCCAGCAGCGCGATCAGCGCCGCATTGGCCTTTCCCTTTTCCGGCACGGCGCGCACGCGGGCGGACAGCCAGTGCGCGCCATGTTCGTCGGTCCAGCGCCCGCCGACATCCTCGCGCGTGGCGCCGGGCGTCAGGCGGACCGCCAGAATGAGGTCACCCCCGTCCCGGCGCCAGCCGGTCAGAGACTGTTTGAGAAAGCCGGTACCAGCCCGCTCCCCCGCCCAACCACCCGATCCAGTGTCATCCTGTCGGGTGGTTGGGCGGGGGAGCGGGCTGGTACCGCGCTGAAAAATCGCTCTTTCGCGATTTTTCAAACAGCCGGTCACATCAGGCTGGAGAAGAGCGGCGGCAGGATCGCCTGACGGATGATGAGGATGCCCAGCAGGACGACCATCGGCGTCAGGTCGAGCGCGCCGAGGTCGGGCATGACCCGGCGGATCGGATTATAGATGGGCGCGGTCATCCGATCGAGCGCGACCATCACGGTGCGCACGAAATCGCTGCCCATGTTGACGACGTTGAAGGCGATCAGCCAGCTCATGACGGCCTGGATGATGATGATCCACCACAGCACGTCGAGCAGGATGACGATGGTCTGATAGAGGGCGTAGGCCATGCGGTCTCCGAAAGAGCGGTTGGCGCTCGCTCTAGCCGAGGCATGGGGCCGGCCACAAGTCGAGACAGTCCCTTATTCCACCAAAGGACGCCATAGTTCTGCAAAAGCCGGTTCGGCAGGAAGGGGTAGCAGGACCAGCCTGTCGCGCTATAGCTGGGCCATGGATTTTCGTGACGCCTCCCCCGCCGACGCCCCGCTGATCGCCGCCATGCATGTGGAAAGCTGGCGCATCGCCTATGCTCATATCATGGACCCGGCCTATCTGGCGGGCGGGATCGAGGCCGAGCGGCTGGCCACCTGGACGCAGCGGCTCGAACATCCGGCGCCGGGCCAGCGCATCATCATCGCCGAACGGGACGGGCAGCCGATGGGCTTCACCTGCATCATCGGCGGGGCCGATGATCGCTGGGGCACGCTGGTCGACAATCTCCACGCCCTGCCCGCCGCGCGCGGCACGGGCCTTGGCACCGCATTGTTGGCGCGCGGGGCGCAATGGGCGATCGAGGGCTGGCCCCAGACCGGCCTGTTCCTGTGGTGCTACAGCGACAATTTGGCCGCGCGCGGCTTCTATGCCTCGCGCGGCGGGATCGAGGTCGAGGATTGGGACAAGCCCGGCCCGGACGGCCGGACCCTGCCGGAAAAGCGCATCTACTGGGCTGATCCGGCGATCCTGCTCCGGTAAATCGGCGCTTATTTGCGGATCAGCGTGCCCGCACCGCGATCGGTGAAGATTTCCAGCAGCATGGCGTGCGGCACCCGGCCATCCAGGATGACGGCGGCGTCGACGCCGCTCTCGACCGCCTTGACGCAGGTTTCCAGCTTCGGGATCATGCCGCCGGTGATGGTGCCGTCGACCTGCAGCGCATGGATCGCCGCCGGATCGAGATCGGTCAGCAACTCCTTGTCCTTGTTGAGCACGCCCGGCACGTCGGTCAGCAGGAAGAAGCGCGACGCCTGCAACTCGGCGGCGATCGCGCCGGCCATGGTGTCGGCGTTGACATTATAGGTATGGCCGTCGGCACCGATGCCCACGGGCGCGACCACCGGGATGATGCCGTCCTGGGTCAGCGTGTCGAGGATGCGGCGATCGACCGAGACCGGATCGCCGACGAAGCCCAGATCGACATGGCGCTCGATGCCCGAATTGGGATCGGGCGCGCGGCTGTGGCCGACCTTCTCGCACAGGACGAGGCCGCCATCCTTGCCCGAGATGCCGACCGCGCGGCCGCCCGCGCCGCTGATCCAGCCGACGATTTCCTTGTTGATGGAGCCGGCCAGCACCATTTCGGCGATCTGGGCGGTTTCCTTGTCGGTGACGCGCAGGCCGTTCACGAACTGCGATTCGACGCCCAGCTTCTTGAGCATCGCGCCAATCTGCGGCCCGCCGCCATGGACGACGACGACATTGATGCCGACCGCCTTCATCAGGACGACGTCCTCGGCGAAGTCGCGTGCAGCCTCCGGATCGCCCATGGCGTGGCCGCCATATTTCACGACGAAGGTCTTGCCCGCATAGCGCTGCATATAGGGCAGCGCCTCGACAAGGGTTTCGGCCTTCGCGAGGAGCGCGGGATCGGGGGCGTAGTTGCTGGTCATGCGCGCGCGCATAAGCCCATATGCGCGCTACGGCAAGTTATCGATCGAGGCGACGGCCCAATGCGACCGCCGTGGAGATGAGCGGCGGCACCAGGATGATCGACAGCAGCACCTTGGTAATCATCTGCCCGACCATCAGGTCCATGATCGGCCGCTCGCCATAAAAGGAGATGGTGATGAACAGCAGGGTGTCGACGATCTGCGACACGACGCTGGCCACCATGCCGCGCAGCCAGACCAGACGGCCCTCGCCCCCGGCCAGGCGCGAGAAGATGAAGACGTTGAGCGTCTGCGACGTGCCATAGGAAATGAGGCCCGCCAGCATCATGCGCGATCCCTGTCCCACGACGATCGGGAAGGCATCGACGGCGGGCGGATACATGCCCGGATCATGCGGCAGGGCGATGACGATATGGATCAGCGCGGCCGACACCAGCAGCGGCACGAAGCCCAGGCGCACCAGCGCGGTCGCCGTCTTCTGGCCGTGCAGTTCCGACACGGCGCTGGAAATGATGACCAGCAGCAGGAAGGCGAAGATGCCGGCCTCCACCGCGAGCGGCCCCAGCGCGACCTGTTTCACCCCCAGCACGCCGGCCATGCAGACCATGCCGCCATAAAGGATGGAAAAGACGAAGAGGGAGCGGGTCAGCGGCGCGGGCGATGAAGTCATCGCCAGCCCTTACCGGGATTCGGCCTGCGGGGGAAGATGGCGCGGCACGCCTTGTCCCGTCCCCTTTCAGGCCAGCATGGTCCGCAGCAGCGCGCGCAGCTGGGCGGGCTTTACCGGCTTGTTGAGCAGGGGAATGTTGGCGGCGGCGAGCTGGGTCTTGAGCGGTTCGCCGCGATCGGCCGAGATCATGACGGCGGGGATGCGGACGCCGAAATGATCGTGCAGGCGGGTGATGACCGTGTCGCCAGTCTCCCCGTCCTTCAGATGATAGTCGACCAGGATGATGTCGGGCCGGCGGCCATCGGCGAACAGGGCAGCCGCCTGGTCATAGCCGTCGGCGGTGACGACGCTGCACCCCCAGCCGGTGAGCAGGGTGCGCATGCCCGACTGGATCTGCTTTTCATTGTCGACCACCAGCACCGACAGGTCGCGCATCGACCGGTCGCGGGTCGGCTGGCCGGTGTCGCCATCCTCCTCGCGCTGGGGCTGGCCGATGGGCAGGGTGATGGCGAAGGTCGCCCCCTGCCCCGGCTGCGAGCGCAAGGTGATGGGGTGGCCCAGCATGTCGCTGGCCCGCTTGACGATGGCGAGGCCCAGCCCCTTGCCCTGGCTGCGGGTGTCGAGCCGGCGAAACTCCTCGAAGATCAGCGCCTGTTGCTCGGGCGCGATGCCGGGGCCACTGTCGGTCACGCTGATCTCCACCCGGTCGTCATGCTGGATACAGGCGACCGAAACCGTGCCGCGCGGCGTGTAGCGGATGGCGTTGGAGATGAAATTCTGGAGGATGCGGCGCAGCAGGCGCAGGTCGGTTTCGACCCAGAGCGGCTGCGCCTCGATCCGGAAGGAAAGGCCGGCCGATCGGGCCATGGGGGCGAATTCGACATTCAGCGTCTGGAGCAGCCGGTCGATACGGAACGGGCCGATTTCCGGCTGGATCGCACCGGCATCCAGGCGCGAAATTTCCAGCAGCGCCTCCAGCAGATCCTCGACCGAGTCGAGCGCGGTCGAGGTCTGGTTGACCAGTGCGCGGGTCGGCAGCGCCAGCCGCCGATCGCCCAGCGCCGCGACGAACAGCCGCGCGGCATTGAGCGGCTGGAGCAGATCATGGCTGGCGGCGGCGAGGAAGCGGGTCTTGGACAGGTTCGCCTTTTCCGCGACGATCTTGGCATCGATCAGCGCCGCCTCGATCGCGCGGCGCTCGGCCACTTCCCCTTCCAGCTTGCGGTTGAGGTCGACCAGTTCGCCGGTGCGTTCCGACACGCGCCGTTCCAGCGTCTCGGCGGTTTCCTGAAGGCTGGCCTGGGCGCGCAGCATGTCGGTGACGTCGGTGAAGCCGAACACCTGGCCACCATCGGCCATGGCGTTGCTGCGCAATTCGAAATGCCGTTCTCCGGCGGTGCAGAGGCAGACCATCGCCTGCTGACCCGCGCCGCCGCCGCGCCAGTCGAGACAGCCCTGATCGTCCATCGCCAGCGTCTCGCGGCACCAGCGCTGCAATTCGGCATGGCTGCCAAGCGCGCCGGCGAAATTTTCCGGCAAAGCGAGCAACCGGCGCAGCGCGTCGTTCCAGGCGGCCAGCTGTCCACTGCCGTCGAACACGCAGACCCCCTCCGACAGATTGTCGAGCGTGGATTGCAGCACGACGTTGCGTTCGGCCAGTTCGCGGGCACGGGCGCGGGCATCCTCCGCCTTCGCCTCGGTAATGTCGGTATAGATGCCGACGATGCCGCCTTCGCTGGTGCGCAGTTCGTTGATCTGTATCCAGCGGCCATCGGCCAGCCGCTGCACCTGGCCGCCATCGGCAATGCCGTGCTTGGCCAGGCGATCCGACACCCAGCGATCGGGCGCGACCTGTGCCCCGGCCGGCCCCTGACTATGGGCGGCGATGCGGGCGATGTCGTGGAAGGTCAGATTCTGGTCCAGCCGCTCGGCGACCTGCGGCCAGAAGCCGAGATAGGCTTCATTGTAGAGGATCAGCCGGTCTTCGGCATCGAACAGGACGAAGCCTTCGTTGATCGATTCGATCGCATCGCGCAGGCGCACCTGCGCGGCGTCCGCATCGGCATGGGCCTCGGCCAGATCTGCATTGGCCTTGGCGAGGCGGCCCAGCGCATCCTCCAGCTGGAGCGTCCGGTCGCGCACCTTGGCTTCGAGCGAGATGGCGGTTTCGAACATGGAAAAGGCGTTGGCCGACATGTCGGTCGAGCGTTCCACCCGGTCCATCAGCGCGCCGTTGATCTTGCGCAGCTTGCGCACCTCCTCGCGCAGGGCATCCAGCTCCGCGTCGTTTTCCAGGGCGGTGCGCAGCTCGCTCATCGGCCGATCGCCAATCCGCTGAAGGTCTGGTTGACGTGCAACGCATGATATTGCTCGCCATAGGTGTTGAAGCCGATGACCCGGTTGCCGGCATAGAGGGCTGAAACATCGCGCGAAATCTGGCGCTGTTCGGCATCGATGCGGTTGAGCACGCAGTCGAAAGCGATGATCCGGTCCACCTCGCCCACGCGGGCGTGCAGGTCGGAGAAGAGCTGCCGCATGCCGGCGATCCGATCCACCGGCTCGCCGATATTGAGGACGATCCCCTCGTCGATCGCGCAATAGAAGGTCAGGCTGCCGTCCGCATTGGCGCTCTGGATCGAGCGGACATGATATTCGCCGCCGGCCCGGACCATCGGCGGATGCGCCGCGAAAAATTCCATCCCCAGTTCCTCGCCGGCATGGCCGGCCAGGCGCAGATATTCGGCCGCGGCCGGCTCTGCATTGATCTCCGTCACGATGCGTTCGTGCGGGATCGCGCCGGTAATCACCATCTTGGCGGCGCCAGGCTGATAATGCTGCGCCTTGAAGACGTGCATCGGCCGGGTCGAGGACAGGATCGCCACCACGGCGGCGCGGGCATGGAAGCGGCCGCCATCGAAGATCGCGGTCTGGCGGAAGGCAAGATCGTCGCCGGATGATCCGCCGATCAGCGGAATATCGCCCAGCGCATCCTGGATCGTCATGGTCAGCAGCTCCTCCCGGTGCGAGAGGCCGTCGACCAGGAACAGCGCGACATGATTGACCAGCCCGCCCAGCCGGCGGCTGTCCCGTTCCGCCTGCGCCGCCAGCGCCCGCACGACTTCGCGCGCGGCGACCGGATCGAAATTGTCGATGTCGTCGAAGCAATGGGACGTCATGCAGAAATCGGCCGCAGGAAAGCCGATCACGGTCAGGCTGTCATGATCATAGCCCGCATCGGTCAGTTCGCCCGAGCTGGTGCAGCCGATCACGGTGGTGCATTCGCTATGCAGGTTGATCGCCCGCTCCAGGCTGTCCCGGTCATAATGCTGGGAACAGAAGATCACGGCGCCGGCCAGCGGCTCCGTGCCGAGTTGATCCACCAGATCCGCCATCGCCTCGAACGGATCGTCGGCATGGGAGGACGCAAATCCTATCCCTGCCCTTACCCCTGCGCCTGTCGCCATTGTCTCTCCCCATCGCCCATTTTCTTATGCTTTGGGGCATTATCATGTAGCGGGTTCCGCTGGCCTGTCACGCGAAACAAGCCGGCTTTTGGCGCCGTGGATCAGGTGGAAGACCAGCAATGCGACGAATGGCATGGCAAGACCCAGCAGCAGCGTCGCGGACAGGCGCGGCCAGTGCTTTTCCACGGCCTTGAGCGGATAGGAGAGCAGGCCAAGCGCATAATAGCTAACGGCAACCGTCGACAGCCCCTCAACCAGTTGCTGAAGCTGGAGCTGCATCCGCGCGCTGCGGTCCATCGAGGCGAGCAGGCGGCCATTCTGGTTCTCGATATGGGTTTCGATCCGGGTGCGCAGCAGGGCGGTGAACTGCGCCGCGCGGCCGTTGAGCAGCGCCAGCCGATCGGTCAGCGCCGCGCAGGTGCGCACGGCAGGCCAGAGCCGCCTTTCGGTGAAGTCGGCGAGCGAGCGATGACCGGCGATCGGCACGACATCCAGTTCAGCGAGGCGACTGGCGACGATCCGGCCATAGGCGGCGGTCGCGCTCATCCGATAGGCGCAGCCGCTGTCGATCGACAATATGTCGGCGGACAACTGGATCAGTCGGCCCAGCAGCACATCGTCGCGCACCTCGCCGGCGGCCAGCGCCCGGCCGACCTGCTCCAGCGCCTGTTCCAGCCAGTCGAGATCGGTCCAGGCCGTGCGCGCGGGCGGCAGGCCAAGCAGCGCCAGATTGCGATAATTGCCCAGTTCCTGCAGCCGCTGGACGCAGCGGGCAAGATCGCCGGGCAGCAGGCCGTTGGCGGCCACCACCATCCGGCCATAGCCATCATCATGGATACGGAAATCGGTCCAGATGCGCGCGCCGCCGCCGACATGGCAGGTGACGAGCTGGCCCGCCGGGAAACCGGCGCTGGCCACCAGTTCCGCGGCGGCGCCTTCATCCGCGACGATCGCCAGCCGCACGGCGCGGATCACCGCACCCGGCAGATATTCGGCCCAGGCGATCGCGGCGCGCGCGTCGGCCGCGTCGGGGAAATCCCAGCCGACCGGGTCGCTGCCGCCGCGCACCAGGGTGACCGTGCTGGCCTCGCTATGCTGTTCCCAGTGGAGATGGATGTCGGCGCCCAGCCGGGTTTCGCGATGGCGGCTGTCATGCCCTGGACGCAGATCGCCCGGCATGGCGGGCAAGGCCGCAAGCTCTGCCGTGCGCGCGTCCGCATCGAGCAGGCGGACAAGCTGGATCATCCGTGCCGGGACCGTCAGCGCGGGCTCGCGGCGTAGTTGCATCTCGCCCACCAGCAGCGGGCGCAGCGCATGTTCGGTGAAGCGCCGCTCAGCCACCACGCGCCGGCTCTCCAGCGGCTTCCAGCAGATCCGCCTCCGCATCGGTGAAGACGCGCGAGCGGACGATGAAGCGCTGCCCCTCCGGGCTTTCGAGCGACATGCCGGCGCCCCGCCCCGGCACCACGTCGATCGTCACTTGGGTATGGCGCCAATATTCGAACTGGGCTGCGCCGATCCACACCGGCACATCGCCCGCGACATGGCCCAGCAGCACATCCTGCGGGCCGACCCTGAACTCACCGCGCGGGAAGCACATCGGCGCGGAACCGTCGCAGCAGCCGCCCGACTGGTGGAACATCAGCGGGCCATGCTGGTCGGTCAGGCGCGCGATCAGCGCGTCGGCCGCGGGCGTGGCGAGAATGCGGGCAGGACAATCGGTCATCGATCCGATCCTTCAGAACCAAAACCGCCAAAGGCAAAACTGGCAGAAGCAAAGCTGGCGGGCATCCGGGGGAGGATGCCCGCCAAAGGTGCGGAGCGCCAAGAAAGGAGAGAGAAGGGGCGCTCCGCGGTGGATCCGTCAGAAGAAGCCCAGCGCCTTGGGGCTGTAGCTGACCAGCAGATTCTTGGTCTGCTGATAATGGTCCAGCATCATCTTGTGATTTTCGCGGCCGATGCCCGACTGCTTGTAGCCGCCAAAGGCCGCATGGGCCGGATAGGCGTGGTAGCAGTTGGTCCAGACGCGACCGGCCTGAATGCCCCGGCCCATGCGATAGGCACGGGCGCCGTCGCGGGTCCACACGCCCGCGCCCAGGCCGTAGAGCGTGTCATTGGCGATCGCGAGTGCCTCCGCCTCGTCCTTGAAGGTGGTGACGGCCAGCACCGGGCCGAAAATCTCCTCCTGGAAGATCCGCATCTTGTTATGGCCCTTGAGCACGGTGGGCGTCACATAGAAGCCATCGGCCAGTTCGCCGTCATGGGTGGCGCGATCGCCGCCGGTCAGCACTTGTGCGCCCTCTTCCTTGCCGATCGCGATGTAGGAGAGGATCTTTTCGAGCTGGTCGTTCGACGCCTGGGCGCCGATCATCGTCGAAGGATCGAGCGGACTGCCCTGCTTGATCGCCTTTACCCGCGCGATCGCCCGCTCGATGAACTTCTCGTAGATCGATTCCTGGATCAGCGCACGGCTGGGGCAGGTGCAGACCTCGCCCTGGTTGAGGGCGAACATGGCGAAGCCTTCGAGGCATTTGTCGAAATAATCATCGTCCGCATCCATCACATCCTCGAAGAAGATGTTGGGCGACTTGCCGCCCAGTTCCAGCGTGACGGGGATCAGGTTTTCCGACGCATATTGCATGATCAGGCGGCCGGTCGTGGTCTCGCCGGTGAAGGCGATCTTGGCTATCCGCTTGTTCGACGCCAGCGGCTTGCCCGCTTCCACGCCGAAACCGTTGACGATGTTGAGCACGCCCGGTGGCAGCAGGTCGCCGATGATCTCGGCCAGCACCAGCACCGACATCGGCGTCTGCTCGGCAGGCTTGAGCACGATGCAGTTGCCGGCGGCGAGCGCGGGCGCCAGCTTCCACACCGCCATCAGGATCGGGAAGTTCCAGGGAATGATCTGGCCGACGACGCCCAACGGCTCGTGGAAATGATAGGCGATGGTGTCATGGTCGATCTCGCTGATCGATCCTTCCTGGGCGCGGGCGCAGCCGGCGAAATAGCGGAAATGATCGATGGCGAGGGGAATGTCGGCATGGGTGGTCTCGCGGATCGGCTTGCCATTGTCGATCGTCTCGGCGAGCGCGATGAGGTCGAGATTGGCCTCCATGCGATCGGCCATCTTGAGCAGGATGTTGGACCGCTCGGTCGACGACATCTTGCCCCAGGCATCCTTGGCGGCATGGGCGGCGTCGAGCGCGGCCTCGATATCCTCCGCCGTGCCGCGCGCGACCTGACACACGACCTGGCCGGTGACCGGCGAGATATTGTCGAAATACTGGCCCTTGGCCGGTGCCGTCCACTGCCCGCCGATATAATTGTCGTAGCGGTCGCGGATCAGGGTCTGGCCGGCGAATTTATCCAGCGCCTGTTGCAGCATCATCTTGTCTCCTGGGTCGATTTTGTGATCGTCTTTCAGCCTTCAGAAGATGGCAAAGCAGGCCGCCGGTGCAATTGGACCTTCGGTCGGATCGCCCCGTCTGCGGGACGAGGCGGGCATGAGACGCGACCTGTGCCGCCCACTCGACAGCGACCCGACGGGCTGCTCTATCTGGCAGGCCCCTTCCCTGCCCGGAGAGATTTCCCCCATGTTCCAAGTTTCCCACCTGGTCATCGTCGGTGGCGGGTTCAGCGGCACGCTGCTGGCGATCAACCTGCTGCGCTACGGGACGATGCGGGTGACATTGGTCGAGCGGCGGCCCGAACGGCTGGGCAAGGGTGTCGCGTTCGGCAGCGCCCTGCCCGATCATATCCTCAACGTCCGCGCCGGCAACATGAGCGCCTTTCCCGACCAGCCGGGCCATTTCGCGCAATGGCTGGCGGAGACGAGCGGCGGATCGGACGCCAGCTTCGCGACACGGGCGACCTATGGCCGCTATCTTTCCGCGCTGCTGGACAAGACCCGCGCCGAGGCGGGCGACCGGCTGGACGTGATCGATGATGCGGCGGTCGATATCCGCATGACCGGCGATGGCTGTGTCGTCGAACTGGCGTCGGGCAAGACGCTGGCGGCCGATGCGGTGGCGCTGGCGCCGGGCAATCTGCCGCCGCATGACCTGCCGCCATTTCGAGACAAGGCGGCGCCGCTCTATGTGTCCGAACCCTGGGGCACGGACATTGCCGAGGGGCTGACGCCGAGCGACAAGATACTGCTATTGGGCACGGGCCTGACCGCGGTGGATTGCGCGCAGACGCTGGACAGCGCGGGTTTTCGCGGATCGATCCTGGCGCTGTCGCGGCGCGGGCTGGTGCCGCACAGCCATGCGCCGGCCATGCCCTTCCCCGCCCTGCGCGAACGGCCGGCCGCCCATTGCGCCAGGCTGGTCCGCACCATCCGCCAGCGGGCCGATGCGGTCGGCTGGCGCCGCGCGGTCGATGAGCTGCGCCCCTTCACCCAGGATATATGGCGGGCGGCCTCCCCGGTCGAACGGGCGCGCTTCCTGCGCCATGCCCGGCCCTATTGGGACGTGCATCGCCACCGCATCGCGCCGCAGGTGGCCGAGCGGATCGCCGCGATGCAGGCGAGCGGGCGGCTGCGGATCGCGGCGGGCCGGATCATCGGCGCGCACGACGCCGACCAGGGACTGATCGTGCAATGGCGGCCGCGCGGCGGCGAACAGGTGCAGGAAATCCGGGTGGCGCGGGTGGTCAATTGCACCGGGCCGCTGGCCGACCTTGGCCGGACCGACGACGTGCTGCTGCGCCGGCTGGCGGATCGCGGCGCGATCCGGCCCGATGCGCTGGCGATCGGTATCGACACCAACCGGCAGGGCCATGCCATCGCACGCGACGGCAGCGCGCAGGAACGGCTGCTGGTGGTCGGGCCGATGACGCGCGGCGCCCATTGGGAAATCGTCGCCGTGCCCGATATCCGCCGCCATAGCTGGGACATGGCGCGCGCGCTGACCGGCGCGCAATGGGTGGAGGCGGAAGGGCTCTAGAGCAAATTCCGATCCGACTGCGTCAGATCGGTTGCTCTAAGCTTTTGGTTTAACGCGTTGTCCGAGTCATCAGGTGATTCCACCTGATTAGAAAACGCTCTAAACCGGCAGCTCAACCTGCGCGCGCAGCCCGCCATCGGGAGTGCGCGCCAGCAGTACCCGGCCGTGATGCGCCTGCGCCGCCGACTGGACGATCGACAGGCCGAGGCCGACGCCGCCGGTGCTGCGGTTGCGGGAGGGTTCGCCGCGATAGAAGGGCTCGAAGGCGCGGGCGATATCGGCCTGCTCCATGCCCGGCCCGTCATCCTCGATCGTGACGATCGCCCGCCCCTCGTCGCGCATCACCCGCACCCGCGCGCGGTCGCCATATTTGATCGCATTGTCGATCAGGTTGGTGAACAACCGCTTGAGCAGGATCATGTCACCCGCGATGATGACAGGCTCCGCGCCCAGCAGGGTCACGTCGCGGCCCATATCGGCAAAATCGTCGACCAGCCCCTCGACCAGCAGGCCAAGGTCGAGCGGTTCCTTGAGGCGGGGGCGGTTTTCATTGTCGACGAAATCCAGCGTCGTGCCGATCAGCGCCTCCATCTGGCGAATTTCCTCCTCGGCCGCGATGCGCACCGGCGCGGGCGCGGCGGTGAGGTGGAAATGGAGGCGCGACAGCGGCGTGCGCAGATCATGCGCGATCGCGCCGACGACCGAGGTGCGCTCGCGCACATAGCGGGCGATGCGCGCCTGCATCTCGTTGATCGATTGCGCCGCCAGCCGGATCTCGCTCGGCCCGTCGAGCGGGATCGGCTGTTCCTCCTGCCCTGCCCCCATCCGCTCGGCCGAGGCGGCGAAGGCGCGGATCGGGCGGGTCAGCCGCGCGCTGAACCAGAGGCTGAGCGGCACCACCAGCAGGATGCCGACGAGGAAGGCATATTGGCCGAGCAGCCGCCAGAGCGACCGCCCGCCCCGCGCCTCGCGCGTGATCATCCGCCACTGACCATCGGGCTGGCGAATCGCGGCGGTGAAGGTACCCAGGATGAAGGGATCGGCGACGCCATCGGGGCCATAGAGCTGCATTTCCGCCACGAACTGACCGATGCGCTCGCGATCGCCGGGGTCGAGGCGGATGCGCACATCGGCGGCCGGCAGTGCAAGGCGTCGGGCCAGCAGCGCGGCGATCAGCCGATCGGCCGGGTCGGTCGACGCCGGCGGCGCGGCGGCCTGCCGCACCTCATGCACCACCGGCTCGTCGCGCAGCAGGGGCTGGCCATGGACGATGCGGGCAATCTCATAGACCGACAGCGGCACCCGTTCGGGCGGAATGAAATAGAGCAGCAAAGTGAGGCTGAAGGCGGTCAGCGTCAGGATCACGACCAGGGCCAGCGCCAGCAGATGGGCGTGGATCGAATTGGCCCAGCGCAGGAAGCCCGCCTTCATCCGCGCTGCACCGGCGCCTGGAAGATATAGCCTTCGGACCGGACGGTGTGGATCAGTTCGCCGCGCGCGCGGGTGCCGAGCTTGCGGCGCAAGCGGCTGACCTGGGTGTCGATCGCCCGGTCGAACACATCGGCATCCTCGCCGCGCGCCAGTTCGACCAGCGCGTCGCGGTTCAATATCTGCTGGGGATGCTCGATGAAGGCGAGCAGCAGGGCGAACTCCCCCTCCGACAGGCTGATGATGATGCCGGCGGGATCACGCAGCACCCGGCGCACCGGATCGAGCTGCCACCCTTCGAAATGATAATGGGCCAGCACCGGCTGGCGGGTGTCGGCGACCGGGCGGCGGCGGCGCTGCAGCGCGCGGATGCGGGCGAGCAGCTCGCGCGGCGACAGCGGCTTTGGCAGATAATCGTCGGCGCCCATTTCCAGGCCGGTGATCCGATCCCCCTCCGTCCCCAGCGCCGACACCATGATGATGCCGGCATCCTGCTGTCCCGCCAGCGAACGGGCGATCGACAGCCCATCCTCGCCCGGCATCATGACGTCGAGGACGATGATGTCGACCGGCTGATGGGCGAGGATGGCCCGCATCGCCGGGCCATCGGCCGCTTCGCTGACGACATAGCCTTCCTGCATCAGGAAAGCGCGGACCAGGGCGCGCAGCGACGGATCGTCATCGACGATCAGGATATGCGTGTCGCCCGGCGCGCTGTCGCCTGTCAGCTTCGCTGTCACCCTTATCTCTCCTCTTCCCATTCCGCCCCTTCTAGCCGCCGGCCCGCGCCGGATTTTGTCAGGCTCGACACAAAGGGCGGAATAAGCGCCTGCATTCTGCGCCGATTTTGTCGGCGCTGACAAATTAATCCGCCGCCCCCCTGCTAGAAGGATCGCACAAGAGGACCGGAGCAACCGGGCCGGCAGGGAAGAGGAGTGGGCCGCATGGCGGCAAGCCATCATCATGTCCGTCACTGGAGCCGCCGATCGGCGCTGGGCCTGATCGCCTGCGTACCGCTGGGGATGGCAAGCATCGCAAATGCCGCCGAATGCATCGATCCGGCCAGCCTGTCCGCCGCGCAGAAGAGCATGCGCAAGTCGCTGGGCTTTCGCACCTCGAGCGATGCGACCAAGCGCTGCGGCCTGTGCGCCTTCTTCACCGCCGCCCAGCCGGGCTGCGGCAAATGCGCGCTGCTGAGCGGCGGCATCGTGCCGGCCGAGGGCGTGTGCGACAGCTGGGCGAAGAAGAGCTGATGGCGAACCCCGCGCGCCAATATGTCTGGGATCTGCCCATCCGCCTGTTTCACTGGGCGCTGGTCGGCCTGATCGGCTTTTCCTGGTGGAGCGCGGAAACCTATCACATGGACTGGCATCGCCTGTCGGGTCAGGCCGTGCTGTTCCTGATCGCCTTTCGCCTGATCTGGGGCCTGATCGGGTCCGGGCCGGCGCGCTTTGCCCAGTTCCTGCGCGGGCCGCGCGCGATCTTCGCCTATCTGACCGGCCGTGCGCCGGCCGCGCCGGGCCATAATCCGCTCGGTGGCTGGAGCGTGGTGGCGATGCTGCTGGCGCTGTCGGTGCAGGTCGGCACCGGCCTGTTCGCGGTCGATATCGACGGCATCGAATCCGGGCCGCTGTCGCATCTGGTCGATTTCGATCAGGGCCGGCTCGCCTCCGACATGCACGGCATCAGCTTCACCATCCTGCAGGTGCTGATCGGCCTGCATGTCGCGGCGGTGCTGTTCTACCTGCTGGTGCGGCGGCGCAACCTGATCGGACCGATGGTCAGCGGCCGGGCGAAAGTGAGCGGCGAACCGGTGGCGGTGCGGCGCGCGTCGCCTGTCGCCTTTGCCGTCGCGATCCTGCTGGCGGGCACGCTTGCTTGGTGGGCCTTCGCCGATCCGATGCTGTGACAGACATGAAAGGGACGAGGATGAGGATGCACGATACAGCCCGGATGAAGCGGCCGATCGCGATGCTGGCACTGCTCTGCGCGGCACCGCTGGCGGCCGCGCCCGGCGATATCGTCACCACCCGGATCGCGGGTTTTCGCGAGGTCGGCGCGGCGTTCAAGAATATCAATGACGAGCTGAAATCGGCCACGCCGCAAACCTATGTGATTCAGATTTCGGCGCGGCAGATCCGCGACTATGCGCGCCAGCAGCAGGGCTGGTTCCCGGCCGGCAGCGGCCCGAAGCCCGGCGTCAAGACGGCGGCCAAGCCGGAAATCTGGAGCCAGCCGGCCGCATTCAAGGCGGCGCAGGACGGCTTCACCACGCAGGCCAACAGCTTTGCCACCGTGGCGGCGAGCGGCGACGTGGCGAAGATGCGGGCGGCGGCCAAGACGCTGGGCCAGAGCTGTGGCACCTGCCACCGCAGCTTCCGCGTCGAGGAGAAACGCTGATGTGGCGCCGGGCGGCCGCGATCCTGTGGCTGGCGCAGCCCGCCGCGCTCTGGGCGCAGGCCGCCGACCTGCCGCCCGAGGCAGCGAGCGGCGAGCCGCTGCCGGCGGGGGTCAGCGTCCGCAAGGTCGGCGCGCAGAGCATCTATGTCGATGCCCATGGCCGCACCCTCTATGGCATGGATATGCGCGCGGTGACGGGGCGGACCGGGCATCAGCCGCTCTGGTGTTCGGGCGATTGCCTGACCCAATGGACGCCGCTGGCCGCGCCCGCCAAGGCGGAGATCGTGCCTGCTCCGCCCGAGTTCGGCGGCGATCGCAAGGCGCCCCGGCTGAAGCAGGACGGCCCCGACTGGATCGTGATGCAGGGACCGAGCGGACCGCAATGGGTCTACAAGCGGGTCAATCTGGTCTTCACCCATGTTGGTGAGCGACCGGGCACGATCGGGCATGAGGGCGAGGACGCTCTGGTCTGGAACAGCCTGAAATATGTGCCGGCCGCGCCCAAGATCGACGCGCCGGCCGATGTGACGGCGCGGCTGGTGGACGGGCGCTATCTGCTGGTCGATGGCCAGGGCAATTTGCTGGTGACGCATAAGGGCAAGGCCTGTGGCACGACCTGCGCCGACTGGCGCGTCTTCCCGGCGGGCATGGCGCGACGGGGCATGGGCGCCTGGACCGTGCGGCCCGATGGCGACCGCGCCCAATGGGCCTATCGCGACCGGCCGGTCTTCACAATCGCGGGCGACGACCCGGCGGACATTCCGGCCGATGCCGAACCGCTGATCCCATGACATTTCGCAAGGAGAAGATGATCGTGCAGAATCATCGCAAACTGATCCTGCTGCTGGGCGCGCTGCCGCTGGCGGCGTCGGTGCCGGCATCGGTGTCAGCGCAGGGGGATGCCCCCACCAAACCCGCAGCACTGCCCGCCCCGCCGGCCAATGGCGAGATGGGTTTCGTCGTCAGCCATTTCGCGCCCGCCATCTATCAGGGGAAGGAGGATTGCCCGCAGGGCCTGGCCGCGACCCTGCGCGAAAATTACCTGCAGACCCAGCCGGTGGGGGAACGCACGCGGCTGCTGGAAAAGGCGAACGAGAAGGAGCTGACCGCGCGCTGGACCGGCTATGCCTTCGGTCCCGACAACATCAACATCTGCACCCATCCCGACAAGTTCGACCGGCCGCCCCAGCGCATGGTGCAGGGCAAGGTCGCACAGGGGCTGAACCTGGACGATGATGCGGGTGGCGCGGCGGCAGACGACAGCTGCGGCCATGCCAATTTTACCGGGCCAGCCGGCGAGCCGGGCGTCGACAACCAGATGTGGCGGGCGATGGGCTGCGTGCGGACCTGGCGCGGGGTCGACGGCACGGGCGGCGATATCGTCAAGGGCCTGACCCAGTTCCTGGTGAGCGGCGAACATAGCCAGCTGCTGTTGCTGACCGGCGTCGACAGTCTGGAAAATGACCCCGACGTGACGGTGATCTACGCCAATACCGAGGATCGGGCGGTGGTGGATTCGCGCCAGAATTTCATCCCCGGTGCCAGCTACAGCGTCACCGCCAATGCCGATCATCGCAATGTGCTGAAAGGGCGGATCGTCAACGGCGTGCTGACCACCGAACCGGCCCATATCCGTCTGAAGCAGAATTGGGGCCAGGGATCGGAGCGGGACATTCGTGGTCGGCGCAACGAATATGATTTCACCAAAGCGCGGCTGCGCTTCACCTTCCAGCCGGACGGATCGATCAAGGGCATTGTCGGCGGCTATCAGCCGATCTGGAACGTGATGGCCAGCGCCTCGGTCGGTGGCGAGGGCGCGGCGACTACGGCCGGCTACGACTGCGCCGCCATGTATGCGGCGTTGAAGGCGATGGCCGATGGCGATCGCGATCCGGCGACCGGCCAATGCCGCCGCATTTCCAGCGGTATGGAGGCCTGGGCCGTGCCCGCCTTCGTCTCCGACCGCCTGCCCCAGACCAAGGTGGCGCAGCGATGAGCGGACCATTTCGCCAGAGGGCGCGCTGGACGCTGCTCGCCGGGTTGCTGCTGAGCGCCTGCACGGTCGAGAAGACGCCGCAGACCGCCGCTACGCCCGAAACCAGCTTCGCGCCCTTGAAGACGCCGCTGGGCCAGGTGGCGGGGATGCGCCGCCTGACCGAAGCGCAATATCGCAATAGCATCGCCGATATCTTCGGCGCGGACATCAAGGTGGCAGGCCGGTTCGAGCCGATCGTGCGGCCGGTGCATGAGCTGATCGCGACCGGCGCCAGCGCATCGACCATCTCACCCGCCGGACTGGAGCAGTTCGATGCGATGGCGCGCAATATCGCCGCGCAGGTGTTTGCGCCGGATCGCCGCGCCCAGTTCATGCCCTGCGCCCCGCGCGACGCGGCCGCGCCCGACGCCGATTGCGCCGCACGGACGCTGATGCCGATCGGCCGCTACCTGTTTCGCCGGCCGATGACTCAGGAGGAGATCGGCGCCTTCGTCATGATGGCCGGCAAGGGCGCTGGCGATGGCCAGGGCTTCTATGACGGGATGCAGCTGGCGCTCGCCGCCATGCTGGTATCGCCACAATTCCTCTACATCATCGAGAGCGCAGAGCCCGACCCCGAAGCGCCCGGCAGCCTGCGGCTCGACAACCATGCCCGCGCCGCGCGGCTGAGCTATCTGCTGTGGAACACGACGCCCAATGAGGCGCTGCTGCGCGCGGCCGACGAGGGCAAGCTGACCGATCCGGCCCAGCTTGCGGCGATCGCGCAGAAGATGGTGCGTTCGCCCCGGCTGGAGGATGGCGTGCGCGCCTTCTTCGCCGACATGCTGTTGTTCGAGAAGTTCGACGAAATGGCCAAGGACCAGATCGTCTACCCCCGCTTCAACCCCGATGTTGCGTCGGCCCTGTCCGAACAGATGCTGCGCATGATCGTCGACCAGCTGGTGACGCGGCAGGGCGATTATCGCGACCTGTTCACCACCCGGCGGACCTTCATCAACCGGGCGCTGGGGCCGCTCTATCAGGCCAAGGTATCCAGCATGCAGGGCTGGGTGCCCTATGAATTTGCCGATGGCGACGATCGTGCCGGACTGCTGGGCCAGGCCGGTTTCCTGGCGCTCTATTCCCACTCGGGCCGCAGTTCGCCGACCCTGCGCGGCCGGGCGATCCGCGAACTGCTGCTGTGCCAGCCGGTGCCCAATCCGCCTGGCAACGTCAATTTCACCGCCGTGCAGGATGTCGGCAACAAGGCGATGCCGACCGCGCGCATTCGCCTGAACGCCCATAACAGCGACCCGGTCTGTGCCGCCTGCCACAAGATCACCGACCCGCTGGGCCTGCCGCTGGAGCGGTTCGACGGCATCGGCGCCTTCCGCCGGACCGAGAATGACGCGCCGATCGATACCGCCGGCGTGTTCGAGGGCACGGCCTTCCAGGGCAATGTCGGCCTGGGCCAGGCGCTGGCGGCGAGCAAGTCGACCACCGAATGCGTTGCCGGCCGCGCCTACCAATATGCGACGGGGCGCATGCCGGAGGATGAGGAGGCGACGGCCATGGCGCTGGAACAGGGCTTCGCCGCCGACGGCTATCGCATCCAGGCGCTGTTCCTGCGCGTCGCGACCATGGCCGATGCCTATCGCGTCAGCACGCCGCCGCTGGCCAAGCCGCAGGTCGCGATGATGACCAGCCCGCATATCCGTGAAGGAGACCGTCCATGAGCTTCACCCTCGATCGCCGCACCGCGCTGCGCGGCATGGTCAACGGCATGGCCGTGGCCGTCGGCCTGCCGCTGCTCGACATCTTCCTCGACGGCAACGGCACCGCCATGGCGGCGACCGGCGCGCCGATGCCGATCCGTTTCGGCACCTGGTTCTGGGGGTTGGGCGTCAATCCGCCGCGCTGGTTCCCCAGCGCCGCCGGCAAGGATTATGAGTTGAAGGTCGAGCTGGCCTCGATCGAGGCGCTCAAGCACAAGGTCAATATCCTGGGCGATTTCACCCTGCCGCTCGACGGCAAGCCCAACCTGCCGCACATCAGCGGCGGCATCGGCATCCGCACCGGCATGGCGATCGATTCCGACCGGGGCCTGCCGGGACCGTCCTTCGACGTGTCGATCGGCGATGTGATCGGCACCCGCACCCGCTTCCGCTCGATCGAGCTGTCGGCGACCGGCGATCCGCGCAATTCGCTGTCGGGGCGCGGCAATGGCAATCTCAACCCGGCGGAAGTGTCGCCCGCCGCCCTGTATACAAGGCTGTTCGGCGCGGGCTTCCATGATCCCAACAGCGCGACCTTCACCCCCGATCCGGCGGTCATGGCGCGGCGCAGTGTCCTGTCCGGCGTGTCCGACCAGCGTCAGGCACTGGAGGCGCGGCTGGGCGCGGCCGACAGGCAGCGGCTCGACCAATATTTCACCTCGCTGCGGCAGCTCGAAAACCAGCTCGACGTGCAACTGACCAAGCCGGCGCCGATGCAGGCCTGTGTCGTGCCGCCCAAGGTGCCCGACCTGCCGGTCAATGCCGAGATCGAGAATGTCATGCGCAATCACGAGATCATGACCGACCTGCTGGTAATGGCGATGGCGTGCGACAATGTCCGGCTGTTCAACATGAACTTCAACAATGGCGCATCGTCGCTGACGCGGGTGGGCAGCACCATCACCCATCATCAGCTGACCCATGAAGAAGTGCTGGACAATCGGCTGGGCTATCAGCCCGAAGTCACCTTCTATGTCGACAAGTGCATGGAAGCCTGGACCTATTTCATCAAGGCGATGGACGCGGTGAAGGAAGGCGACCGCACCCTGCTGGATAACAGCCTGGTCTTTGCCCATAGCGAGACCGAGTTCGCCAAATTCCACACCATCGACAATATCCCGATGATGACGGCGGGGTCGGCCGGCGGACGCATCCATACCGGCCAATATATCACCGGCGACGGATCGCCGGTCAGCCGGGTCGGCCTGACCCTGCAACAGGCGATGGGCGTGCCGGTCGACCGTTGGGGCACGGGCAGTCTGGAGACGAACAAGATCATCCCCGGACTGATAGTTTGATCCCCTATTCCACCCGCGCCGCGTAAAGGCCGTGGTGCGACAGCATGAACAGGGTCTTGCCGTCCGGGCCGCCGAACAGCAGCTGTAGCGGCCGTTCGGGCACGTCGATCCGGCCGATCGACTTGCCGTCGGGCGCGTAGACGAAGACCTGGCCATTGGCGACATAGACCCGGCCCTGCGCGTCGCTCACCACGCCCTCGCCACCACGATCGGCGAAGGGCTTGAGGTCGATCAGCGTACCGTTGCCGGCGACCAGCGCGCTGTAAGTGCGGTTTTCCGATCCGTTGGTGACATAGATGCGCTGGCCCGGCTTGCCCTGAACGAAGCCATAGCTGTCGAGCGTGTGGGAGAAGCGCAGGCCGCGATGGTCGACCGGTCCCTGGGCAAAGACGCGCCAAGCCGGCAGCGCGATGCTGCCGTCGGGCGAGACATATTGCTGGGCCTTGGGCTGCGCCACATCCTGCGCAAACATCTCGGCCAAAGTGGTGAACGCATAGGTCTTGGGATCGATCTGGTCCCTGAATTCGCCATTCACCCACCAGTTGACCGGGAAGATGGTGGCGGCAGCGCCCTGTGCCGCAGGCGTCGCCGGGATGACGCTGACCTGCGTGTCCGGCGCGCCGGGGGTGACGCTGTAGACCGTGCCGTTGCGGCCATAGGAGGAGAGGACGAGCAGATTGCCCGACTTGTCGATGGTCAGGTTCACCGGATCGAGCGCGGCGTCGCGGATCATCTCCAGCCGGCCCGCGTCGGACCAGCGCCAGATGCGCTGGAAGAAACGGTCGATGAAATAGAGCCGGCCCTGTGCGTCCACCGCGCCGCCGCCCAAGCCATAGAAGCCGTCAGCGAGCTTCCGAACGCTGGCGCCGCCGAAGGTCGAGGGGGCGACCGGATCGGGTTTCGCCGGCACATCCAGCACGGCGAACTCGCGTTCGCGCACTTCCAGGCCATGGGTGATATCCTGAATGGCGTTTTCGAACGGATATTTGGTGAGGCGCAGGAAGGTGCCACAGCCATTTTCGTCGCAGGTGCCGACCCCGCTTTCCGCGTTCACATGGACGTTGCGGAAGCGGATATCGTGCGAATTGTAGAGCGACACGGCGGTCGGTGCCGGCTTGCGCGTGCGGGTGACGCGATAGCCGTGGAAATTGGCGACCAGAATGTTGCGGGAGTCGCGGATTTCGAGCGCGACGGCATCGCCGCTCTCGCCCGCCTCCCCCTCGGTCTGGGGCGCCAGCAATTCCCAGTTGGCGACGCGGTTGAGGCCGATTTCGGTGCGGACATGATGTTCGACCGAGGCCTGGATCAACCGGCCCGGCGTGTCCGTATCGGAGATCAAAATGCCCGGATGGCCGAAGGTGCTGGGGCTCCAGATATTAGCGAAGGTGCCCCCGCCCCCCTGCGTCACCCAGAGGCTGGCATATTGGCCGGCCCAGCGGCGCGATGCGTCGGGATCGGCGGTGGCGTTGTTGTTATAGGGGCTGCGCCGGCTGCCATCGAAGGCATCGGTGCCATGGCCGCCCTGGAACTTGACGTCGTTGACCATGGAATTGGCGCCGGCCTTCCACAACAGGCCGGTCGCGCGCGGATTGGCGCCATTGGTGTCGAGCGCCAGGCCGGCGACGATCGCGTCACCGCCCTGCGCGCTTTCGACCAGCGCCTTGGGCGCGCCGACGCCCTGAAAGGCGGGCGTGCCATCGGGCAGGACGATCTGGGTCAGGCTGGGGTGCAGGCCGAGCAGCACCGTGTCGGCGCGCAGCCGCAGCGTGTCGCTGACCTTGTAGAAGCCGGCGGGGAGGTAAACGACACGATGGCTGTCGATCGCCTTCTGCAGCACGGCGGTGTCGTCCGTGCTATTGTCGCCTTTCGCCCCCAATGTGCGGACATTCACCCATTCGGACACAGGCGGCAGCGGGCGAATGGCGGGCGCGCCGGGCGCCGACAGGCTGGCGATCGGCTGCGCCTGCATGTCGGTCTTGTAGTCGCCGATCCGGCCAAGGCCCGGCAGGGTCAGGCCATGGGTGAAGGAGGAGACCTTGTAAGCCTTCCCCTGCCCCGCCACCGTCCGGCCGCTTTCGCGGAAGCGGGCAAAGGTGGGCGTGTTGGCGGCCAGCACATTCTGGAAGCCGATCTGGGTATAGACATTCTTCTCGTTGGAGATGATGACGCCAGCCTTCGACACATTTTCGAAGCGGACATCCTGGCCCCAGAGCCAGTCGCCATAGCCCCGGTCGATCTCGATCCCGACCGGCACGTTGCGGAAAGCGACATTGAGCAGGGTCAGCCCCGCCTCATGCTCGCGAATGGCGGCGTCGCGCTGTCCCTCGAACGTGGCATCGACCAGGGCGAAGGGCCAGGCCGGCGAGGTCTTTTCCGCGAGGATGCCATAGCGGCCGCCTTTGAAGTGCAGATCCTCCGCCTCGTTGGCGACATGATAGAGGCCGGCAAGGCCCGAACCGATGTCGAAATCGACATGGCTGACGAAGCTGTGCTGGGCGGAATGGAAGCGGATCGCGGTCGCCGCCGGATTGCCGTCCATGATACGAAAGTCGATATTGCCGAGCGCAGAATAGAAGGTGCCCGGATTGGCGTCGGCAATTGTCTTGTCGAACGGCACGCTGCCGGCCGGGGGGAAGGCGGCGGGCCAGCTTTCCTTGTCGGTCTGACGCTTGCCGCCAGTGAAGATCAGCATATGGGCGACACCGCGCTGGAAACCGGGCGTGTTGGCGCCGAGCAGGATCACTGGGCGCTGCGCGCCGATGCCGAAGATGCGCACGCCCGGCCACAGGAACAGGGTGCGGCTGATGCGATAGGTGCCCTGGGGCAGGAAGACGATGCCGCCGCCGGGCGTCGCGGCGGCGGCATCGAGCGCCTGCTGGATCGCGGCGCTGTCATCGGCGCGGCCATCGCCCACGCCCTTCACCGTCACGGCGCGCGCATCGTCGGGCATGGCGGTATAGACGGACGGGGAAGCGGCGGCGGGCTGTGCTGCGGCCAGGCACAGCAGGACGGATGCGCAGGCTCCGCTCAATCCACGATAGGTCAGGCCACGATACATCTATCAGGCTCCGTAAAAAGAAGATGTCCCGGCCGTGCAGGACCGGGACAAGTTTGGGGGGAGAGATGTTATGTTTTATCAGAAATTGAAGCGGACACCGGCGCGGTAGATGCGGCCCAGCGTGTCGTAGAGCGCCGGGTTGATATCGAGACCGGTGTTGGTCTGGGGCGAGGCGACCGGATCCTTGTCGAACAGATTGTCGACCTTGCCATAGAGGGACACACGGTCGCTGAACTTGAAGGTGGCGCCGATGTCGACATAGAAGGCCCCCTTCATCTTGTTGTAATCGATGGTCGGGTGGTTCGCGGTCGAGGCCGGGCAGGACGACTGGCAGACCACATATTGATTGCCGAAGGTGCCGTCGCTGATCCAGCGTTCCTGCACCGTCAGGCTGAACTTGCCGCTGTCATAGGTCTGCACCGCCAGCCATTTCCAGTCGGGGGTGTTGCCGTTGTTGGCGCCGGCCTGATCGACCGGATCGACACCGGCAATGCCCGCTTCCACAATGAACTTGCGGATATGGGTGCCCAGCGCGCGGACGGTGAAGTTGCCCGGCAGGCCGAGCGGCTGCTGCCACTGATAGCTCGCCTCGATATCGAAGCCGCTGGTCCGCCAGGAGGCCAGGTTGAACGGCTGGACATTGATATAGTTGAGGCTGGGATTGGCATTGTCGAGGCTGAAGCCGCCACAGAAGGCCTGATTGCCGTCATAGCAGAACTGGACGATCTGCTGTGCCGACAGGCTGGAGACGACGCCCTTCAGCTTGATGTCATAATAGTCGAACGACAGGCTGAGGCCCGGCAGCCAGGAGGGACGCGCCAGCACGATGCCGATTTCGGTGTTGCGGGCGATTTCCGGCTTCAGGTTCGGATTGCCGATGGTGTTCTGGAATGCCTGAACCGCTGCGCCCTGGAAGGGATCGCTGAAGTTCGGCAGGGTCGTGACGGTCGGCGCGGCGAACAGTTCCGACAGGTTGGGCGCCCGGACGTCGCGCGAGGTGACGGCGCGCAGGCGGATGCCGTCGAGCGGCGTATCCCAGGTGCCGCCGACCTTCCACGCCCAGACCGTGCCCGACGTGCTGTAATGGGTGCCACGGCCCGCGGCGTTCAGGTTGGCGCGACCGACCGCTTCGCTGTCGAACAGCGGCATGTCGATTTCCACGAAGCCTTCATAGACTTCATATTTGCCGCGACCATTCTTGTAATTGCCGGCTGCCCAGTTGCTGCCCTGCGCACCGTTGAGCAGCGGGTCGGCCGGATAATCGGCGCTGTTCGGGCTGAGATCGGACACGCCCGCGCCATAGGGGTCGGCGTTCACGCGGTAGAATTCGCGGCGATATTCGGCACCGAAGGCGACCGAGAGCGGGCCTGCCCACAATTCCACCGGATTGCCCGAGAAGTTGAGGCTGGCGACGTCCTGGGTCAGCTTGGTGTGCTGGAACGGGCCATTGTCGTGCGGCGCGACATAGGCGAGCGCGGCGGCCGAGGGAGTGAAGCCGCCGAAGATGTTGATCGGCTGGCAACCGAGCGCGCGGGCGGCCGGATCGGCGCAGACGATCGCACCGTTCAGTTCGATCGCATTGGCCGCTGCGGCATAGCGGTTCTGCAGCACGATATCCTTCACCCGGATGTCCGAGATGGTGATGCCATGCTCATAATAGGCGTCATAATTCCAGTCGGTGCCGGCCGCGCCGAACTTGCCCTTGGCACCGGCGACGAAGCGATATTGCTTGCGATCGGTATAGACCTGCGGATCGGGGAAGGCGGCGTTGGACGAGCCGAAGCCGAAGGAGGTGATGCCGGCCGTGGCGCACTGGTCGCGCACCGACTGGGGCAGATAGGGGTTGGAACATTGGACGGTCAGGTTGGCGCGGCCATAGCCGGGGCTGGGCTGGTTGTTGGTCTTCACCTGCGCGACATTGACCGTGACATAGGCTTCGTTGTTGTCGGCGAAATCATAGCCGATCCGGCCATAGCCGTTGATGCGTTCCAGCGAGGATTTGAGCGAGGCGCCCGAGCCGGGTGCGCCCGACAGATCGCCGCCCTCGCAGAAGCTGTTGCCGCGATAGCAGTTGGTGACCGCGCCGGTGCCGGTCGGCGTGCCGTTCGATCCATAGTTGAACTGATAGGGATTGCCATTCTGGTCGAAGGCGATGCCCTGCAGCGGGCCATTGTTGATCAGGCCGTAGCGGGCATATTGATAGGGCTGGGCATAATCGCGGTAATTATATTGCGGCAGGCCATTGTTGGTCTGGCCGGTATTCATCAGCGTGGTGGCGCGATACCAGTTGCGGCTGCCGGCCAGGTCGGTGCCGAAGTCGCCGGCGCCCACGCCGCCTTCATGGTCATATTCGCCGCTGACCACGACATGCAGACGATCGTCCATGAAGGATTTGCCATAGGCAGCCTGGACCAGCGCGGTCTCGTCATCGCCATATTTGGTGATGCTGCCCAGGATATTGCCCTTGAAGCCTTCGAAATGAGTGTCGGTGATGAAGTTGACCACGCCGCCGACCGCATCTGAGCCGTAGGAGGCCGAGGCACCGCCGGTGACGACATCGACGCGCTTCACCAGCAGCTGCGGAAACATCGAGATGTCGGGCACGCCGGTGACATTGGCGCCGACGACGCGCTGGCCGTCGAGCAGGGTCAGGGTGCGGATCGCGCCCAGGCCACGCAGCGAGAAGGAGCTGAGGCCCTGCTGGCCGCTGGAGGTGGAGAAGGTGCCGGTGGCAGCGCCGGTCGACCCCTGGAGCGAGGGCAACTGGGCGATGGTGTTGAAGATGTTGGGCTGGGCATTGTTGGCGATCTGCTCCTCACCGATGACGGTGGTGGGCGTCGGCGCATTGAAGCCGCTGGTGGTGATGCGCGATCCGGTGACGATGATGTCGGCGCTCTGTGCGGCAGGCGCATCGCTCGTCTGGGCCTGCGGCGCGGGTTCGGCCGCCGGTTCGGTCTGGGCCTGGGCGGTGCCGGCCAGCGCCATGATGGCGACGGCGGCCAGGCTGACGCCCGCCATATGCCGGTGGATTGCGATCTGCACGTTCATTCCTCTTCCCCTCTTGTCACCAAGCGCCCTCCCGGCGTCGGCGCGCCCATGGCGGGCTATTGTGTGAGTATTAATCCCGAGCGGTCGCCACCGCACTTACGACATAGGTCGTAGATGCGCCGGAACGGCGGATTTTCAGGGCTTTGCGGCGTAAAGCGCGTGGTGCGTCAGGATGAAAAGCGTGCGCTTGTCGGGGCCGCCGAACAGGATCTGGAGCGGCCGGTCGGGCACGTCGACGCGGCCAGCTTCCTTGCCGTCCGCGCCGTAGACGAAGATCTGGCCATTGGCGACGAACACCCTGCCCTGCCCGTCCACCGCGACGCTCTCGCCACCGCGATTGGCGAAGGGTTTGAGGCCGGTCAGCGTGCCGCCCGGCCCCACCGTGCCGCTATAGGTGATATTCTCCGACCCGTTGGTGACGAACAGCCGATCCCCGATCTTGCCGGAGACGAAGCCATTGGCGTTGAGGCCATCGGACCAGCGCCAGCCGGTATGATCGATCGGCCCCTGCTGCCAGACGCGGAAGGCGGGCAAGGACAGGCTGCCATCGGGCGAGACATATTCGCGCGCCTTGGGCGTGCCGGCATCGCGGGCGAACATCTCAGCCAGCGTCGTGAACTCGTAGGTCTTGGGGTCGAGCTGGTCGCGAAACTCGCCATTATTCCACCAGTTGACCGGCAGCAGCGTCTTGCCCGCGCCAGTGCTGCGCACCGGAGTCGGCTGGATCAGCGTCAGCGCGTCCTTGGGGCCAGCCGGGTCGAAAGAATAGGCGCCGCCCTTCGCGCCGAGCGAGGACAGGACCATGACATGACCCGAAGCGTCGATGGCGAGATTGACCGGATCGAGCGCATGGTCGCGGACGATTTCCAGCCCCTTGCCCTCGCTCCAACGGTGGATGCGCTGGAAGCGGCGATCGATGAAATAGAGCGCCCCCTGTGCATCGACTGCCGCGCCGGAGATGGACCAGAAGCCATCCTCCAGCTTCTCGACCTTCGTGCCGGACGGTGCGACCGCCGGGACCGCGCTACCGGCCGGGCCGATATCCAGAGCAGCGAACTCGCGTTCGCGCACCAGCAGCTTGCGGCTGACATCCTCGATCGCATTGTCGAACGGATATTTGCTGGCGCGCAGGAAGGTGCCGCAGCCTTCATCGTCGCAGGTGGCATAGCCGCTCTCGCCATTCACATGGACGTTGCGGAAGCGGATATTACCCGAATTGGTGATCTTCACCGCGCTCTTTTCCGGCGCATAGGTACGGGTCACGCGATAGCCATGATAATTGGCGAACAGCAGGTTGCTGGAGTTGCGGATGTCGAGCGAGATGGCGTCGGGGCCGTCATCGACCTCCTGCTCGGTCTGGGGCGCCAGGAACTCCCAATTATGGACGTTATCGAGCACGAATTCATTGCGGGCATGATGTTCGACCGACATTTCATAGACATGACCGGGCGTGTCGGTGTCGGTGATGTAGAAGCCCGCCTGGGCGAAGCTGTTGGGACTCCAGACGTCGGCGAAGGTGCCGCCGCCGCCGTCCGTCACCCAGATGCTGGGATATTGGGCATCAAGCCGGCTGTCGGTGACCGGATCGCCGGTGTTGACGCGCAGCGTGCCGAGCATCTTGCCGTCGGCGGTGGGCGTGCCGCCGCCGCCCATGATCTTGACGTCCTCGACCAGGCTCTGCTCGCCAGACCGCCAGAGCAGGGCCGAGGCGCGCGGGTTCACCCGGCCGGTGAAGAGGCCGAGGCCCGAGAGGATATTGTCGCCGCCCTTGCGGCTTTCGAGGATCGGCAGGACGGCGCCGAGGCCGGCATGATTGGGGTTGTTATCGGGAATGAAGAGCTGCGTGATGGCAGGGTGCAGGCCGATGAGGATGCTGTCCGGGCGCAGGGTCAGCCTGTCCGTCACCTTGTAGAAGCCGGTCGGGAAATAGAGGATGCGATTGGCGTCGATCGCCTTTTGCAGGGCGGCGGTGTCGTCCGCCTTGCCGTCGCCGACCGCGCCCAGGGTGCGGACATTGACCCACTGCTCCATCGGCGGCAGGTCGCGGATCGCGGACGCACGCGGCGCCGGCATGGCGGAGAGCGGCTGGATGTCGGCGGTGGTGGCATAGTCGCCCGTGTGGCCGAGTGCGGGCACGGCGAGGCCATAGGAGAAATTGGCGATCCTATAGGCCTTGCCCTTGCCGTCGACCGTCCTGCCGCTGTCGCGGAAGCGGGCGAAGACCGGGCTGTTGACCGCCAGCGCATTGTCAAACCCGATCTGGGTGAAGACATTCTTCTCGTTCGAGATGACGACCCCGGCCTTCGACACATTTTCGAACCGGACATCCTTGCCCCAGAGGCTGTCGCTATAGCCGCGGTCGATCTCGATCCCGACCGGCGTGTTCTTGATCGCGACATTGACGAGGGTGAGGTCGACCTCATGCTCGCGGATCGCCGCGTCGCGCTGGCCGTCGAATGTCGAATCGAGCAGGGTAAACTGCCAGGCGGGCGAGGTCTTTTCGGTGACGATGCCGTATCGGCCGCCCTGAAAATGGACATTCTCGATCACGTTGCCGGCCTGATAGACGCCGGCAAAGGCGGTGCCGAGACGGAATTCCATATGGCTAAGGAAGGCATGCTGGGCCATGCGGAAGCGCACGCCGGCCGCGGCCGGATTGCCCGCGCCGATCTCGATATCGACATTGCTCATCGACGAATAGAAGGTGCCCGAATTGGCATCCCGAACCACTTTGTCGCGGGGCACGACGGTCGGCACCGGGACCGGCACCTTGCCGACCTGATATTGATCGCCGCCCGCGAAGATCACCATGGTCGACACGCCCTGCTGAAAGCCCGGCGTGTTGGCGCCGAGCAACAGCACCGGCCGGGTCGGGCCGACGCCATAGACGCGCACGCCCGCCGGCACGATCAGCGAGCGGGTGATGCGATAGGTGCCCGACGGCAGGAAGACGATGCCATGGCCGGTCGTATCGCGGGCCTGGTCGAGCGCCTGCTGGATGGCGGCGCTGTCGTCGGCACGGCCATCGCCGACGGCCTTCACCGTCACCGCATGGGGCTCGGCCGGCGCGACCGGGAAGACCGAGGTCGTCGCGGCGAAGGCCGGTGCCCCAAGGGTTGTTGCCGCCAGCAAAGCCGCGATCATGCTGCGTCCGATCATGTCCGCCTCCCATCCTCATTTTTATAGATGGTGCATGGCTAGGGGAGCGGTCGCGGCTTGGCACTTGCGACAAAGGTCGTAGTTTTCCTGTGGGGTGGCGCGGCCTTATAGCGGGAAGGCCAATCCCCCTGCCCCAGCGACCAAGGACACCCGCTTGCCGATTTCCGCCGACCCTGCCCCCGTTTCGCCCAAAGCCGTGGGACGCGCCGTCATCGTCATGGGGGTCAGCGGCTGTGGCAAGTCGACGCTGGGCGCGATGCTGGCGCAGGCGCTGGACTGCCCGTTCCTGGAGGGCGACAGCTATCATTCGGCGGCGGCGGTGGAGAAGATGCGCGGCGGGCAGGCGCTGACCGACGATGATCGCTGGCCCTGGCTCGACCGGTTGGGCGCGGCGATCGCCGATACGGTGGCGGCGCAGGGCGTGGCGGTCGCCGCCTGCTCGGCATTGAAGCGCACCTATCGCGACCGGCTGCGCGCAGCGATCGGCGTGCCGGTGCATTTCATACTGCTCGACAATGACCGCGAGGAACTGCTGGCGCGGCTGGGCAACCGGCCGGGCCATTATATGCCCGCCAGCCTGCTCGACAGCCAGCTCGCCACGCTGGAGCCGCCGCTGCCCGAAGAAGGGGCGATGATCCTGACCACCAATGTCCCCGCGAACGAGCTGCGCGACCGGGCCCTGACCTGGCTGGGATCTGGCCTGGCTGGGCTAGGGTCACACCGACGCGACAGTTGAAAGTTCATAGTGTCGATAGCCAGCAATGGCGGGCCGAAAATGGGCGCAATGCGCCTGTTACGCGCCGACGAAGCGACAGTGGCGCTACACTGACGCGCTTTCCAAGCGACAGTCAGGCAACAGGGAAGCGACAGCAAGGCGACAGTCGGACCGGCGCCGGGCGGCGCGCGCGACGCCGAACAGCGAACCGGCGAAAGGCGTGATGTCGGAAGAATGGCCTGTTCCATCCGGCAGGATAGATCAGAGAAAGACCGAATAGGAAAGCGCCGCCAGACGAGCGCAGGCGACCAATGTCGGACATTCCTCCCCGGAACGGGGAGGTGGCAGCGCGAAGCGCTGACGGAGGGGCAGGAGCCTATTAGTGCTGCGCTATTGGGCTTGTGCCCCTCCACCGCCTGCGGCGGTCCCCCTCCCCAAGCAAGCTTGGGGAGGAATTGGGTCGCGTGCGGCTCAACGATAGCGGCCCATCGTCACCTTGAGCCAGACCGGCTTGTCGATGAGGTTGAGGCCATAATCGGTCTGGTCGCCATTCCAGATCCGGTCGAAGACCCAGTTGTCGCCTTCGAAATGGCCTTCCTCGACCTTGACGATCATGCCGTTGGCCGGGGCGCCTTCGCGCGCGCCGAACTGGACGCGGACATGGTCGCCGGTGAAGAGAAATTCATTGGCCGAAAGCTGGGCCACGACCATGCCGCCGACCATCGCCTTGTCCCAGGCCGGGGTGTCGGCATTGGGGAACCATTCGCGCTGGCCGAACTGCCACTGGCCGAAGCTGGCCGTCACCGTCCAGTCGCCCATAGTGGTGCTGAGCGGCGTGCCGTCGTCCGGCCGCGCCGCGCCCCAGGTCGGGTGGGCGAAGGCGATCTTGGCCCAGGGACGCATCGCCGCGCCGAGCACGCCGAATTTCGAGGCGAAGGCGTGGATGGTCGCATCGTCGAAGCTCTTGGCGCCGAGCGGATAGTTGAAATAGTCGGCATCATCCATGCCGAAGGGCGCGAAGCCGATCGCCCCGCGCCCGAGCGCCGACCAGAAATAGCGCGCATATTCGGCGGCATTGCCGATTTCGGGCACCATCAGCGCATTGTCGGGACGGGTGTAGAGATCGAGATGCTTGAAGACGTTGCGGCTGCCCCGGTCGTAAATGTCGGGCGCGGCGAGATCGAGCGAGGGGGCCGCAGCCTTCCAGATGTCGATCACGTCGCCCTGCGGGCCGCCGCTCGACACGCTCATCGGATCGACCGGCTTGTAGGGATCGGTCAGCGAGGCGTTCACATACATGGGCAGCGGCTTGATCGCCTTGCCGGCCTTGGCCAGTTCCTCGATATAGCGGGCGGTGTACCAGGTATTGAAAGTGCGATCGGCGGTGTCGCCGAACACGCTCTTCCAGTTGCCTGCCGGCTTCTTGAGCGCACGGGTGAGTTCGGCCGGGACCGGGCCGTCGAACAGCTTTTGCGCGGTGGCGCTGAAGTCGCGGGGATTCTGGTAGCTGCCGACCTCATTTTCGGGCTGCACCATGATGACCGTATTCTGCGCATCATGATCGCGCACATAGGTCATGAGCTTGAGGAACGCGCGCTTGTCCGCCGCCAGCGTGGCCGCGCCATGGGGCGAAAGCACGCCATGATCCTTGCCATCGGCGGTCTTCATGCGCGGGAAGCGGCGATTGTCGAGCTTCACCCAGTCGGGGGTATAGGCAAGGCCGGTATTCTTCCAGGCGCCGAACCAGAGGAGGACGATGCGCTTGTCATGGGCGCGCGCCTCGTCGAGCAGGGTCTGGACGAAGCTATAGTCGAACTCGCCTTCCTTGGGCTCCAACTGCTCCCAGGCAACCGGTACTTCGACCGTATTGGCGTGGATGCTGTCGAGCCGGTCCCAGACCTGTTTCAGCGGGGCGGCATAATTGCTGCTGTTATTGACCTGGCCACCCAGCATCAGGAAGGGCGCGCCATCGACGATCAGGGCGTGGCGGCCATTCTTGCTTTCGATATGCGGCACTTGTCCGCCATTCTGGGCCAGCGCGGGGGTTGCGAGCAGCATGGCGCCCGTGAGCAGGGGAAGAAGATTGCGCATCAGATCGGGTCTCTCAGGGCTGTTCGTCTAGGGAAAATATGCGGGTGGCGGCGGTCCATTTGGCGCCGGGAACGGACCAGGGCAATGGCCGCTGAACGCCATCCATCTGCGCTTCCCAGGCCTGCACCGCCGGATCGGCGGCGTCGGCCGCCGCCTTGGCCGCCGGGTCGAAATCCGGGCCGGTCTCCATCAGCATGACCAGCCGGTTGCCGCTGCGATAGATGTCCATCGCCCGGACATCGGCAGCGCGGATGCTGGCGCCGATGGCCGGCGGCAGCGCGCCGGATGCATGCCATGCCTCATATTGGGCGATGGCGGCCGCATCGTCGGCCAGGTCGATCAGCAACACATGACGCATCACATCACCCAGCCGCCGTCGATCACATGGACCGCACCGGTGGTGAAGGCGGCGTCGTCGCTGGCGAGATAGAGGACCAGGCCGGCAATCTCCTCCGCCTTGCCCAGGCGTCCCATCGGCTGGCGCGCGACGAAGGCGGTCTGGGCGGCTTCATAATCGCCGGTATCGTGCAGACGTTGTTGCAGTGAAGGCGTGTCGACGGTGCCGGGGCAGATGCAGTTGCAGCGAATGCCCTGCCCGACGAAATCGGCGGCGACCGCCTTGGTCAGGCCGATCACGCCCGCCTTGGTCGCGCCATAGGCGAAGCGGTTGGGGATGCCCTTCACCGAGCTGGCGATGGAGGACATGTTGACGATCGCGCCCGCGCCCCTTTCCACCATGCCCGGCAGGAAGGCCGAGATGGTGTGATATTGGGCGGTCATGTTGAGCGCGACGGCAAAGTCCCAGTCGGACTGGCTGCATTCCAGGATATTGCCGGCATGGACGACGCCGGCAATGTTGGCGAGGATGTCGATCGGGCCGATTTCCGCGGCCAGTGCGCGCACGGAAGCGCCGTCAGTGACGTCGAGAGCAAGGCGCTCGCAGCCCTCCAGCCCGTCAAGCGCGTCGAGATCGCGGTCGGTGGCGAAGACGCGGGCCCCCTCCGCCACGAAACGCTCGACCGAAGCCCGGCCGATGCCGCGAGCGGCGGCGGTGATGAGCGCGGTCTTGCCGGCGAGGCGGCCGTTCTGCGGGGCGCTCATGCGCGCGCCACCATCGGCAGACATTCGGGACCGATGGGATCGAAAGCCTTGTAGGTCAAAATAAACTCCTGATGGCCCAGTTGTTCGGAAAGGCTGCGCTCGCCCGCCGCGACGGCGAGGATGGCATCATAGATTTCCTGGCCGACCTGATCGAGGGTCGCTTCCCCCTCCAGGATGCGGCCGGCATTGACGTCCATGTCGGCGGCCAGGCGGCGGCCGGTTTCGGGATTGGCGCAGATCTTGATGACCGGCGAGATCGCCGATCCGACCACCGATCCGCGCCCGGTGGTGAACAAGGTGACATGCGCGCCGCAGGCGATCAGCTCGACGATCTCGGCATTGTCGGAGATGTTGGGGAAGCCGAAGCGCGGCTCGCCGTCGGGCACGACGTCGAGCAGATAGAGGCCGCCCATCGGGGGAATATCGCCCGGCTTCAATATGCCGTCGATCCGCGAGCTGCCCGACTTGCTGTAGGCGCCCATGGATTTTTCCTCCTGGGTGGTGAGGCCGCCTTCGGCATTGCCCGGCGCGAAGCTGCCAAAGCCCATGACGGTATAATAGGCCTCCGCCTTCTGCACGCAGGCCTCGATCGCGGCGGCGAGTTCGGGCGTGGCAGCGCGGTCGGCCATGATCTTCTCGCAGCCGACCAGTTCGCCCGTCTCCTCGAAGATGCAGGCCGCCCCTTCCGCCACCAGCCGGTCGAAGGCGCGGCCGACCGCCGGATTGGCGGTGATGCCGCTGGTGCCGTCCGACCCGCCGCAGATGGTGGCGACGACCAGTTCCTCAACGCCCATCGGCACGCGCTCGACCGACGCGATCTGCGCCCGCACCCGATCGACCGCTTCCAGACCGGCGGCGATGGTGGCGGCGGTGCCGCCCTTTTCCTGAATCACCAGCAGTTCGGCCGGACGGCCGCTGGCCTCCACGACGGCGCGCAATTTCTCACGATTGAAGCTTTCGCAACCGAGCGAGACGATGACGAGGCCGCCGACATTGGGATGGGTGGCGATCGCCTCCATCACCTTGGCCGCATAGGCATTGGGATAGCAGCCGGGGAAGCCGATCAGCTGGACATCGGGATCATCGGCCTTGTCGACGATGCGGCGCGCGACATGGTGCGCGCATTCGACCAGATAGGCGACGGCGACGACATTGCGGATGCCCTTGCGCCCGTCGGAACGGAGCCAGCCCTGGATCATGCGCCCTGCTCCAGCGCAGTGCGGGTGTGGCTGCTGATATAATCGCTCTTCATATTGTGCATATGGACCCATTGGCCAGCCGCGACCGGCGCGGTCATCGACCCGATCGGCGCGCCATATTTGATGACCTTGTCGCCCTGCGCCAGCGCCACGCGGGCGATCTTGTGGCCGATCGCGATGCCTTCGCGCGCGGGGATGGTGCCACCGACGACGGGAAGGATATCGCCCGCCTCGATCGCGCTGACGCAGATCAGCACATTGTCGTCGGGGTGCAGCAGGATGAGGCGGCTGTCATGTTCAAGCATGGCTGTGGGCCTTGGCAAGAGGATGGGCACGGGCGGCGGCGTCGAGCGCCGGCCAGAGCGTGTCGGGGATGGAGGCGCCCAGACGGGCGATCGTGTCATGGACCTGATCCGCGCCGACCAGGCCGGGGATCACGGCCATGACCTGCGAGTGGCGCAGCGGAAATTGCAGCGCGGCGGCGGGCAGCGCGACGCTGGCATCGCGGCAGAGCGCCGCCATGGCCTGGGCGCGGGCGAGGATCGCCGCGTCCGGGGCGGCATAGTCGAAATGGAGCGGGCCGCTGAGATCGCGGGCGAGGATGCCGCTATTATAGGGGCCGCCGACGATGACCCGCACATCGGCGCTGGCGCAGCGGTCGAGCAGTTCCTCCGCACCGCGATCGAGCAGGGTGTAGCGGCCGGCGATCAGGATCGCGTCCAGCTCCACCCGATCGAGCAGTTCGTAGCAGATCGCGACCTCGTTGACGCCGATGCCGATCGCGCCGATCGCGCCGGCGTCCCGCAGGTCGCGCATCGCCCGATAGCCGCCGTCGAGAAAGGCGGCGAGATGATCATCATGCGCATCGCCATGGGTCAGACGGCCGATATCATGGGCGAGCAGCAGGTCGATCCGGTCGCGGCGCAGGCGCGTCTGGCTGCTTTCGAAGGAGCGCAGCACGGCATCATGGCCATAATCGAAATGCGGCTCGAACGGGTCGGCATCGACGAAGCCATGACGTTCGCCCTGCGCATCGGTGGGCCGCAGCAGGCGGCCGACCTTGGTCGAGACGCGCGCCCTGCCCTGTGGGTCATGGTCGGCAAGCGCCGCACCCAGCCGCCGTTCGGCAAGGCCAAAGCCATAATGGGGGGCGGTGTCGAAATAGGCGATGCCGGCGGCGAAGGCGGCGTCGAGGGTCGCGCGCGCCTCCGCATCGCTGACGACGCGATAGAGATTGCCGATGGGCGCGGTGCCCATGCCCAGGGTCGGGAAATCGATCATGCGGCGGCTCCCTGCCTGACGCGATAGAGGCGCGCGGCATTGTCGGCAAAGATGGCGCGATGGGCCGTGACCGGCAGCGATGTGCGGGCGAGATCGAGCCAGGCGGCATAATCGGACGCGAGGGTCAGCACCGGCCAGTCGCTGCCCCAGAGCAGGCGATCCGGGCCGAACAGGGGGACCAGTTCGGCGATGAAGGGAGCGGCGGCGCCCTCCCCTGCCCCCGGCGCCAGCTCTGTCAGCAGGCCCGACAGCTTGCAGGCGACATTGGGGCAGGCGGCGAGATCGGCCATGGCGGCGCGCCAGTCCGCCGGGATCGCGTCGCCGACGAGCGGCTTGGCAGCATGGTCGATGATGATGGAGAGGTCGGGCTGGCGCCGGGCCAGCCGGGCGAGCGAGACGAGATGCTGCGGCCGCACCAGTGCGTCGAGCACCAGGCCATGCCGGGCCAATGCCGCGAAGCCGGGTGCCAGTTCCGGATCGTCGAAACAGTCGGGCGTGCGGCCCTGCATCATCGGGCGGATGCCGACCAGTGGGCCCGCGACCTGCATCGCCGCGACACGGGCGGCGACGTCTCCTGTAAGATCGATCCAGCCGACGACACCGGCGATCCGATCCGTCCCAGCCGCCAGCGCGAGCAACCAATGGGTGTCGACTTCCGATTCCTGGCTCTGCACCAGGATCGCGGCGTCGACCTTGTTGGCATCGAGCTGCGCGAGCAGATCATCCAGCCCATAGTCGCGATGGATCGCCGGCAGGTCGGCACCGGGCCATGTGCAATCGTTGCGGCCGAGCTGCCAGAGATGGACATGGGCGTCGATCATGCCGCCCCGCCCTTGCCGCGCATGCGATGGGCATAGGCCGCGACCACCAGGAAGCAGAGCGCGGGCACCAGCATTGCGGCGTTGATCGTGCCGGCCATGTCGGAAATCAGCCCCATGAGCGCGGTCAGCACCGCGCCGCCAATGATGGCCATGACGATCATCGACGCGCCCGGCTTGGTCAGCGGGCCGAGGCCGTCGAGCGAGAGGACGAAGATGGTCGGATACATGATCGACATGAAGAAGCTGGCGGCCACCAGCGCGACGACGCCGGGCAGGCCGAGCCAGACGCAGCCGACCAGTGCGAGGCCGAGATTGACGAGCGCGAACAACCGCATCAGCCGCGCGCCATCGAAGCGCGAGAGCAGCGCCGCACCGGCAAAGCGGCCGGCCATGAACAGGCCGAGCGACAGGGTCAGCAGCCAGGCGGCATGCTGGGCGGTGATGCCCGGCAGCGCGGCCTGGGCATAGCGGATGAGATAGCTCCAGATGCCGACCTGCGCGCCGACATAGAAGAATTGGGCAGCGACCCCGGCCAGATAGCGCGGACGACGCAGCAACTGACGATAGCCGGCCAGCGGCGAGGTGGCGCCGGCATGGCCCTCCACCGCCGCCTTCGGGAAAGGCGTGCGCGCGAGCAAAGCCGCCCAGGCCAGCACGACCAGCGCGATCAGCAGATAGGGCAGGCGCACGGCCGAGGCAGCAGCCGCGCCCTGTGCCGGCGCATCGGACAGGATCAGCGTTGCGCCCAGCGCCACGCCGGTGATCGAGCCGAGCGGATTGAATGCCTGGGCGAGATTGAGGCGGCGGGCAGCGCCGGCGGCATCGCCCAGCACCGCGACCATCGGATTGGCGGCGGTTTCGAGGAAAGCCAGGCCACTGGCGATCACGAACAGGGCGAACAGGAAGAAGGGATAGCTGACCGCGGCGGAGGCCGGCAGGAACAGCAAGGCCCCAAGCGCGAACAGCAGCAGGCCCAGGATCACCGTCGCCTTGTAGCCGAAGCGCTGCGCCGTCAGCGCGGCGGGAATGGCGAAGCAGAAATAGCCCAGATAGAAGGCCGACTGGACCAGACCCGAGGCGAAGTCCGAAAGGGCGAAGGCGTGCCGGAAATGGGCGATCAGCACGTCGTTGAGATTATTGGCAAGGCCCCAGAGGAAGAAGAGGCCGATCGTCAGCATGACCGCCATCTTTGTGGCGCCGCTATCTTCCTGTCTGTCTACCCTGGCATCTGCCTGCATCACCCATCCTCTCTATTGGCGAACATGGCAGGCCCGTCCCTGTTGGGATCGGGCCTGCGCAGTCGGGGGAGGTTATACGCCTCCCATGCGGATCAGTAGGTGATCCGGGCCGTCAGGCTGATGCGACGGTCATTGACCACCACGTCACGCGGGCGGCTGTCGATGCCGAAATAGGTCGCACGACGGGTGTTGGTCAGGTTGGTGCCGTCCAGCGCCAGCGCGAACTGCGGCGTCACATTATAGCTGATCGACGCGTCGAGCTGACCGAAGGGCTTGTTGAACACCGGCAGGCTGCCGGTGCCGTTGCCCGCCGTGGTCACGACATATTTGCTGCGCCAGTTATAGGCGACGCGGGCCGACAGGCCGCCCTTCTCGTAGATGCCGACGATGTTGTAATTATATTTCGACAGCAGTTCGAGCGGAACGTTGGTGACCGGGCCGCTGGTGGCGGGCGACGGTGCCTGCGAGTCCACATAGGTGAAGTTCGCCTGCATGCCGAGGCCGTCGAACGGACCGGGCAGGAAGTCGAAGAACTGCTGATAGGCGAGTTCGAAGCCCTTCACCTTGCCCTTGGCGACATTGTTGTAGGACGTCACTTCATATTCATAGCTGTTGCCATTGTCGAAGGTGACGTCGCGATAGGACACGGCGGTCTGGATGTAGTTCTTGATATTCTTGTAGAAGGCCGCCGCGGTCAGCGAGCCGGTCCGCGAGAAATACCATTCCACCGTCGCATCCAGATTGTCCGACTTCATCGGCTTCAGATACGGATTGCCGCCGCTGACCGTGTGAATCTGATCCTGCTGCGCGGCGCCCGGTTCGCTGATCGTCAGGCTGGGGTTGAGCTGCGTGAAGGTCGGACGCGAGATGTTCTTCGCGGCGGCGAAACGCAGCTGCAGATTGTCGGTCAGGTGGACGCGCAGGTTCAGGCTCGGCAGGACCGAGGTATAATCCTGCGACACGGCGATCGGGTTGAACACGGTCGGGCCGCTGACTTCATTGCCATTTTCGTCCAGCACGATCGGGGTCTGCTGATAATAGCCCGACACGTCGAGATTGGTGCGGACCACGCGGACGCCGATATTGCCGTCGATCGGATCGGCCTTGAAGAAGGCGGTGGCATAGCCGGTGAAGGTCTTCTGCCGCTGCTGGTTGGTGCCGCTCTGGGTATAGGCCGGCGCGCTGGCGATGCCCAGCGTGTCGAGCGTGTTCTGATAGTTGCGGATGATGCCGCGGTTGAAGGCGATGATGTTGCCGAACAGGTCGGCGTCGCCACGGAAGAAGTCACCCAGATCAACCGTTTCCAGTTCGCTGGGGATGCCCGACAGGCCGGTATAGCGATAGCCGGTGTCGATCGTGCGGTTCTTGCGGTCGGCATAGCGGAAGCCGGCCTTGATCGACGACAGGATGCCGGCATCGAAGCGATATTCGGCGTCGAGGCGTGCGGTCTTGTCCGACGCCTTCGATTCATTGAGGTTATCGAGATAGAAGGCGCTGGTGTAGGTCGCCGGATTGGTGAGGCCGGTTCCCGAACCGATGTTCACGACCGGGACCGAACCCGAAATATCCTGATAGAGGGTGTCGGCAACGCCGTTCAGGCCGAAGATCGAGCGCAGATTCTTGGTCTTGGCATCGACATACTGGCCGTCGGCGGTGATCGTCAGATTGTCGACCGGCTTCCACTTCAGGTTCAGCGAATAGTCCGTCGTGGTCGAATGACGGGTCTGGGCGCTGGTGTTGTTGCCGACCGGCACGTCGATGAAGGTGCCGCTCTCGAAATCGCCATTGTCGGCATAGGTGAAGGCCGCGCCGGGCTGCGGGATGATCGCGCTGCCCGAGCTGTAGGCGAAGAAGCTATAGTCGTCGAAACGGAACTTGTAGTCCGAACGGAAGACTTCGGCGGTCAGCTCCAGCGTGTCGCTGGGGCGCCACTGGAGCGCGACATCGGTGCCGAGGCGGCGACGATCGCCATAGACTTCGCCGATACCGGTACCATGCGGCAGGGTCGTGGTCTGGCCGGTGCGGCCCAGGCTCGCCAGCACTTCGGCGTCGGTCGCGTTGGTCGGATCGAGCGTGTAGAAGGGCTCGGTCGAGATCGTGTCCTGACGGAAGGCGGTCTTCTGGAAGGAGACGCTGGCGAGGATGCCGATTTCACCGATGCCGGTGTCCCAGCGGTCGCTGACCATCAGCGAGGCCGAGGGCTTGAACTTGTCGGTCAGGTCGAAATAGCTCTGGGTCGCGGTGGCGGCGACCTTCAGGCCATCGAAGTCGAACGGCTTGCGGGTGCGGAAGTTGATCGTGCCCGACAGCTGATCCTCGATCAGGTCGGCCGACGGGTTCTTGTAGACGTCGATGCCCGACAGCAGTTCGGACGGGATGTCTTCCAGGTTGAGCTGGTTGGCGCCCGAGGCGGTGAAGATGTCGCGGCCGTTGAGTTCGGTGCGGACCTGGGTCAGGCCGCGGATCGCGACCGAGCTGCCTTCGCCATATTGACGCTGGACCTGGATGCCGGTGATGCGCTGCAGCGCTTCGGCGACGTTCCGGTCGGGCAGCTTGCCAATGTCTTCGGCGACGATCGAGTCAACGATCACGTCGCTGTTGCGCTTGATCGACTGGGCGCTGGAAAGGCTGGCGCGGACACCGGTGACAACGATGCCATCTTCGGACGCAGGAGCATCGCTCGACTGTTCCGCAGCCACATCCTGGGCGTACGCCTGCACGCTGCACCCCAGCATGACGCTGGCGAGCGAGATACCGGCGAGCAATTCCGCACGCGACGGCACGTTAAAATTCTTGAACATTTGGTCCCTTCCTCTCCCCTGGCCCCTGGTCGGAGCACTGATCGATTCGGCGCCGCGATGCCGCGGCAAAAACATATTCCCCTGCCGTGATATTTCCCTATTGGGAGCGATACCAACGCGGCGCCCTATTACTCTCCGTTTCCAATTTGTGAAATATAAAAATTGATTTCACCTGTAGATGGTGTGTAGGGAAGGACCAACAGATGATGGCGCTACCAAAGGCGAGATAGCGCCCGATTGGTGAGGGGATCGGGATGGAAGGCAAGGCGCGCTACCAAGCGCCGGCCCTGAAGAAAGGGCTGGAAATTCTGGAGCTTCTGGCCGGTTCCAGCGAGCCGCTGATCATGTCCGACATATCTGCCGCGCTTGGCCGGTCGGTCAGCGAGATTTTCCGCATGCTCCAGGTGCTGGAGGAACATGGCTATATCGCCCGCGCCGAGGATGGCTATCGCCTGACCAACCGGCTGTTCACCCTGGGCATGAGCCAGCCGCCGATTCGCGACCTTGCCTCGACCGCCCTGCCGGTGATGCAGGAACTGGCGCGGCAGGCCGGGCAAAGCTGTCACATGGCGGTGGTGTCGGGCGCGGAAATGGTCGTCATCATCGCGATCGAGGCGCCGGGCCTGTCCGGCTTTGCCGTGCGCGTGGGCTATCGCCGGCCGCTGCACCGCTCCAATTCCGGCCGCATCCTGCTCGCCTTCCAGTCGCCCGAAAATCGCGAGGCGATGCTGAAGGACATCCGGGCCAGCGATCCGCAATTGGAGGAAGGCGATCTGGTCGCGCGGCTGGACGCCGCCGTCGCGGCGGGCGGCGCGGTGTCGCCCAGCCCGATGCTGACCGGCATCACCGACCTGTCGGCGCCGATCCTGGTCGGCGGGATCGCCCGCGCATCGCTGACCATGCCCTTCGTCGACGGCGCCGCCAACCGGGCGAGCATCGAGCAGTGCAATGATCTGGTGCGCGCCGCCGCGCAGGCGATCGGCGCGGCCATGTCGCCGATCAAGGATGCGCCGTCCCGCGCCACCGCCATGGAGGAAGAGCAATGACCCTGCTGGATCGCCGCAGCGCGCTGATCGCCGCCGCCGGCCTTGCCGCCCTGCCCGGCCTTGCCGCCGCGCAGACGACCGCGGCCGACGAGGTGATCGAGCTGTGGCCCGGACCGCCGCCCGGCAACACGGGCGCGCGGATCGTCCGCAAGATCGACGACCAGTCGAAAGACCCGACCAAGCCGGATCGCTGGGTGACGGGGATCGCCCGCCCGGTGCTGGTGGTGCGCCGCCCTGCCCGCCCCAATGGCGCGGCGATGCTGGTGGTGCCGGGCGGCGGCTATGGCTTCCTGTCCTACGACAATGAGGGCACGAGTCAGGCCGCCTGGCTGAACGAACGGGGCATCACCGCCTTCATCCTGCTCTATCGCCTGCCCGGCGAAGGCTGGGCGCAGCGGCAGGATGTGCCGTTGCAGGATGCCCAGCGCGCGATGCGACTGATCCGCGCGCGGGCTGTCAATTTCGCTGTCGACAAGGGCCGGGTCGGCGTGCTCGGCTTCTCGGCTGGCGGCCATCTGGCGGGATCGCTGGCGACGCGCCATGGCGAGCGCGTCTATGCCCCGGTCGATGCCGCCGATCGCGAAAGCGCGCGCCCCGATGTCGCCGGTCTCATCTATCCGGTGGTCAGCCTCGACGCGCCCTTCACCCATGGCGGGTCGCGCGACATGCTGCTGGGAGAAGGCGCCGGCGCCGACATGCGCCGGGCGCGATCGGTGGAGATGCGGGTGGACGCCGATACGTCACCCATCTTCCTGGTCCATGCCAGCGACGACGGGCTGGTGCCGCCGGCCAACAGCATTGCCCTGTTCCAGGCGATGGAAGCTGCAAAGCGGCCGGTCGCGCTTCATATCTTCGAGGATGGCGGCCATGGCTTTGGCGTGCGCCTGCCTAGGACGATGCAGCCGTCGGCCTGGCCCGGCCTGTTCATGACATTCGCCGCCAAGCAGGGATTGCTGGCGCAATGAAGACAGCGCTGTCGATAGGCCTGCTGGCGATAGCCGCCAGCGCCGGGGCGACGCCCCCGGCCTATCAAAGCGCGCCCGAACGCCGCACCGTTGCGGACAAGGATTGGGGACCATGGCTTGGCCCGTTCCGCGCCAAGCTGGTGCCCAGCCTGATGCAGGATTTTGGCGAACGCTATCTTTACGCCCCGGCCAATGCTGCCCTGCCTGCGCCGAAGGATGGCGAGCAGCGCGTCGTATTCCTGGGCGATTCCATCACCGATCGCTGGAACCTGGCCGCCAGCTTCCCCGGCAAGCCCTATGTCAATCGCGGCATCGGCAGCCAGGTGACGGCGCAGATGCTGCTGCGCTTCCATCAGGATGTCGTGGCGCTGAAGCCCAAGGTCGTGGTGATCCTGTCCGGGATCAATGACGTTCAGGGCTTCCTGCAACAGGAGAGCCCCGAACAGATCGAGGCCAATTGGGAAGCGATGGCCGACATCGCCACCGCCCATCATATCAGGGTCGTGTTCGGATCGATCCTGCCGGTCAACAACTACACGGATGCGGCGAAGGATGTGGTGGCGGAGCGCAAGCCGGCCGAACTGGTCGCGCTCAACCAGTGGTTGCGTGCCTATTGCGCGCAGCATGGCCATGTCTTTGCCGATTATCATGCCGCGATGGTCGACCAGAATGGCCTTATGGCCGCCGCCTATACCCAGGACGGCGTCCATCCGCTGAACAATGGCTATGCCGTGATGGCGCCGATCGCCGCCAGGGCGATCGCGCAGGCGCTAGGAACAAGGAAATGAGGACGACGATGCTGCGTTTCACCGCCCCCCTTCTCGCCGCCGCCTGCGCAATGGCGCTGGCCGTGCCGGCCCTCGCCGAAACCAAGGTGCCGGGCGATCCGCATGCCGATGATCCGGTCGGCATCGTCGCCGATCCCTGCCCCACCCATGAAAAGCCGAGCGACGAGGCCGGCTGGAAGCTGTGGAACCTGCACATGCTGACCCGCGATTTCGGGCAACTGTGCCGCTATGCCGCCGCCAACAAGGCAATCGAGGGCCAGAAGGTCCGCGTCGTCTTCATGGGCGATTCCATCACCGACAACTGGATCAACCTGGACCCGACCATGTTCCAGAACGGGCTGGTCGATCGCGGCATCAGCGGCCAGACGACGCAGCAGATGCTGGTGCGCTTCCGCAATGACGTGATCGCGCTGAAACCGCAGGCCGTCCACATCATGGCGATGACCAACGACATCGCCGGCAATACCGGTGCGGCGACGATGGAAACGGTGCTGGGCAATATCCAGACCATGGCCGACCTGGCCCGCGCGCACGGCATCAAGGTCATCATCGCCTCCGTGCCGCCCGCCGCCGCTTTCCCCTGGAGCCCCGGCATGACGCCCGCACCGCAGGTCGCCGCGATCAACAAATGGCTGGCCGACTATGCCCGCGCCAATGGCTTCACCTTCGTCGATTATCACAAGGCGATGGCACAGCCCGATGGCGCGATGAAGCCGGGCCTGTCGAGCGACGGCGTCCATCCGACCAAGGAAGGCTATGCCATCATGCGTCCGCTGGCCGAGGCCGCGATCGCCAAAGCGCTCGGAGAGAAATGATGCAGGATTTCGGACGCCGATCCTTCCTGGCGGGCGCGGCTGCGCTGGGCCTGGCCAATGCCGCCCGCGCGGCCAGCCCGATGGGCACCGCCAAGGGGCCGGTGCAGGCCAACTGGCCCTCGCTGGTCGACAATTACCGCTATCCCGACTGGTTCCGTGACGCGAAGCTGGGCATGTGGTCGCACTGGGGGCCACAATCGGTGCCGGCGCAGGGCGACTGGTATGGCCGCTTCATGTATATGCAGGGCCACCCGATGTACGAGCACCACCTCAAAACCTACGGCCATCCGTCGGTCGCGGGGATGAAGGACATCCAGAATCTCTGGACCGCCGACAAGTGGGATCCCGATGCGCTGATGGCCAAATATCAGAAGGCCGGCGCCAAATATTTCATGGCGCTGGCCTGCCATCACGACAATCTCGATTGCTATGACAGCCGCTATCACGCCTGGAACAGCCTGCGCGTCGGGCCGAAGAAGGATATTGTCGGCATCTGGGAAAAGGCGGCGCGCAAGGCCGGCCTGAAATTCGGCGTGTCGAACCATGCCGCCCATGCCTGGCACTGGTATCAGCCCGCCTATGGCTATGATCCGGTCGGCCCGCAGAAGGGCGTGCGGTATGACGCGTTCCGGCTGCGCAAGGAAGACGGCAAGGGCCAATGGTGGGACGGTCTCGACCCGCGCGAACTCTATACCGGCGGCCATGCCGTGCTGCCCGACGGCATCGACACGATCGAGGCGATGGACAAGTGGCACGACGCCAATAATGGGCAGTGGATCGAGACCGGGCCGAAGGACGATCCGGCCTATGTCACCCGCTGGCTGCTGCGCCAAACCGACCTGGTCGCGAAATACAAGCCCGACATGGTCTATATGGACGATCATGAACTGCCCTTCGGTCCCGTAGGGCTGGAAGCGGCGGCGGACTATTATAACCGGTCGATCGAATGGCACGGCAAGATCGACGTGGTCATGACCGGCAAGCAGTTGAAACCCTATGCCCGGTTCGGCATCGTCCAGGATGTCGAGCGCGGCTATACCGACCATATCTGGGACGAGCCCTGGCAGACCGATACCTGCATCGGCGACTGGTTCTACAATATCGCCCGACTGACCGACAAAAGCTACAAGAGCGCCGAGCAGGTGATCCAGCGGCTGGCCGATGTCGTGTCGAAGAACGGCAATCTGATGCTGTCCATTCCGCAGCCCGGCGACGGCTCGATCGACAGCGAGGCGGAGAAGATACTGGACGCGATGGCCGGATGGATGGTGCATGGCGGCGAGGCGATCTTCGGTTCGCGCCCGTGGAAGCGCTATGGCGAAGGGCCGACCCAGGCGATCGTGGGCATGCAGAATGAGGAGAAGGCCAAGCCCTTCACCGCGCAGGACATCCGCTTCACCACCAACAAGGGCGCGCTCTATGCGCTGTTCCTGGGCAAGCCGGCCGGATCTACGACCATCCGCTCACTGGCGCGCGGCCAAGGGACTGGCACAATCGAGCGGGTAACGCTGCTCGGCGGCGGCCAGCTTGCCTTCCGTCAGGATGGCGCGGGCCTCCACTTCACCATGCCGCACGGCATCGATTTCGTCGCCGCCGTCCGCATCGACGGCTGGGGTCTGGTTTAATGCAAGTACAGGGAATGACTGGGATGATCGCAAAGGGCTATAAGGCAAGACTGGCGGGGATCGCATTGGGTGCATCCTGCATCGCCATCGCCGCACCGGCGCTGGCCGCGCCGATGGCGCTGCTGGATCGCAATGGCAGCCGGGTCGCGATCGAACCCTATGCCCCCAATATCGTGCGCGTCACCATCGCGATGGATCCCGACCTGGCGCAGGCGGCACCGGGCGAAGGCCCCAATGCCAAGGCCGATGCCAGCGGCTGGACCCATAGCAGCGACGCGACCGGCGACATCTTCACCTCCTCGGCGATTTCGCTGACGATCGATGCCCAGCCCTGGCCCGGCGCGCCGACCCAGATGCAGCGCTATTTCGCCCCGGCCCTGCCGCCGGTCAGCCTGTCGGTGAAGGATGCCAGCGGCACCGTCCTCACCAAGATGACCGGCTGGGAAATGGCGCCCGTGACCGTCAATGGCGAGAAGACCTTCAAGGTCGGCGCCAGCTTCGACGCACCGCTGGACGAACATTATTACGGCCTGGGCCAGAACCAGGAAGGCTATATGGATCTGCGCGGCAAGCAGATCGACTGTTCGCACAGCTATGACGCGCCGGCCGGCGAGACCGTCTGCGTCCCCTTCCTGGTCACCAACAAGGGCTATGGCATCGTCTGGGACAATCCCGCCCGCACTTTGGTGTGGCCCGGCCTGCACAATTCGACCCGCTTCCAGAGCCAGGTCGGCGAGCGCGTGTCCTTCTTCGTCATCACCGGCAAGACGACCGATGACCTCTATGCCGGCTATGCCAAGCTGACCGGCGCGACGCCGCTGCCGCCCAAGGCCGGTTTCGGCCTGATCCAGAGCAAGGCGCGCTACGAGAGCCAGAAGGAGTTGCTCGACGTCGCCAATGGCTATCGCCAGCGCAATCTGCCGCTCGATATCATGGTGCTCGACTGGTTCTACTGGACCCGCATGGGCCAGCTCGACATCGACCGCACCTATTATCCCGACCCCAAGGGGATGAACGATCAGCTCAACGCCATGGGCATGCGGTCGATCATCAGCGTGTGGCCGCGGTTCGAGCGCGAAGGCCGCTATTTCGAGTATCTCAAGTCCAAGGGCTGGTTCCTGAAGGACAAGGACGGCAATCCGGTCGACGGCCTGCCGATGCGGTCCGACCGGGCCGGCGCGCTGATCGACAGCACCAACCCTGAGGCCCGCGAATGGTTCTGGGGCAAGCTGCGCGACAATATTGCGAGCCAGGGCTTCGACTGGTTCTGGCTGGACGAGACCGAGCCGGATCTGGTGCCCGACGGCTATCAATATTCGATCGGATCGGGCGACCGCTATCATAACCTGTTCCCGCTGGTGCATACGTCGGGCGTGGCCGAAGGCTCGGAGCGCGACCGCCCCAATTTCCGCAACATGATCCTGGCGCGCGCCGCCTATCTGGGCTCGCAGCGCAATGGCGGCCTGTTCTGGTCATCGGACATCAAGTCGACCTGGGAAGCGCTCGACCGGCAGGTGCCCGCCGGTCTCAACTTCACCGCGTCGGGGCTGGCTTATTGGGGCAGCGACATTGGCGGCTGGCAGTGGCCGAGCGGCCCCAAGGCGCAGCATCCGGTGCTGCTCGATCCGGCCGGCATGACGGCGGCGGGTGCGGACTATACCGATTATCCCGAACTGTTCGTGCGCTGGTTCCAGTATAGTGTGTTCACGCCGACGCTGCGCATCCATGGCCAGCGCCCGGACACGGAATTGTGGACCTATGGCAAGGCGGCCGAGCCGATCCTGGCCGACTGGCTGCGCCTGCGCTACACGCTGATCCCCTATATCTATGCGCTGGGCCGCCACACCTATGACACCGGCGCGCCGTTCATGCGCGGCCTGTTCATGGACTTCCCGAACGATCCCAAGGTGTCGGACATCGGCGACCAATATATGTTCGGCCCCGCCTTCCTGGTCGCCCCGGTGACCAAGCAGGGCCAGACCAAGCGGTCGGTCTATCTGCCGGCCGGCACCGCCTGGTATGATTATTGGACCAACCAGAAGTATGAGGGCGGCCAGACGATCGAGGTGGATGCCCCGATCAACCGCATGCCGCTGTTCGTGAAGGCCGGTTCGATCGTGCCGATGGGCGTGCAGGTGAAGAGCACGGCCGAAAAGCAGGCCCTGGAGAGCATCCGGGTTTATCCGGGTGCCGATGCGCACTTCACCCTTTATGACGATGACGGCACGACCAATGCCTATCGCAAGGGCGGCATGAAGGCCGAGCTGGTCTGGGACGACAAGGCAAAGACGCTGACGAGCAAGACGAAGCTGCCCACCGGCCAGGCCATCAGCGGCCTGGTGCAGATCGTCGGTCAATAAGGAGACAAAGAAGATGACGGGTATCAATCGCCGCGAACTGGGCCTGGGCCTGGGTGCCGCCGCGCTGGGCGCGGGCCTGGCCGGCAGCAGCAGTGCGAACGCGCAGGCCGCAGCCGCGGCCGCCGGCGCGCCGCAGGGCAGCCTCGCCTTCCCCGCCGACTTCCTGTGGGGCTGCGCCACCGCATCCTATCAGATCGAGGGCGCCGTGAACGCAGATGGCCGCGGCCAGACCAACTGGGACGTGTTTTCCCACACGCCGGGCAAGGTCGCCAATGGCGACACCGGCGACATCGCCTGCGACAGCTATAACCGCTATCAGGACGATATCGCCCTTTTGAAGGCGCTGGGCGTCAAGGCCTATCGCTTCTCGATCGCCTGGTCGCGCATCTTCCCCAATGGCCGGGGCAAGCCCAATGCCAAGGGGCTGGATTATTATAATCGTCTGGTCGACGGACTGCTGGCGGCGGGGATCACCCCGCATGTCACCATGTTCCACTGGGATCTGCCCCATGCCCTGCCGGGCGGCTGGCAGAATCGCGACACCAGCTACGCCTTCGCCGACTATGCCGGCTATACCGCCGGCAAGCTGGGCGACCGCGTCAATCACTTCATGACGGTCAACGAACTGCGCTGCTTCACGGACCTCAGCTACATGACCGGCGGCAAGGCGCCGGGCCTGAAGCTGCCGATGAAGGAGGTGAACCAGGTGCGCCACCATGGCGTGCTGGCCCATGGTCTGGGCGTGCAGGCGATCCGCGCTGCGACCAAGTCGGGCACGCAGGTCGGCATTGCCGACAATCCCAACATCTATGTCCCCGCGATCGAGACGCCCGAGCATATCGAGGCGGTGAAGAAGGCCGTGCGCGAAGAGAACGCCATGTTCCTGACCGCGATCATGGAAGGCCGCTACATCGACAGCTATCTGACCGCGCAGGGCAAGGATGCGCCGGTGGTCAAGGAAGGCGACATGAAGCTGATCGGCGCGCCGCTCGATTTCCTGTCGGTCAATGTCTATACCGGCAACACCGTCCGCGCCGACGACACCGCACCGTCGGGCTACAAGATCCTGCCTCATCCGGGTCAGGCACCGCGCATGCCCTCCCCCTGGCTCTATGTCACGCCGGAGGTCATCTATTGGGGGATGCGCGCCATCAGCGAGAACTGGAAGCCCAAGGGCCTCTATATCTCCGAAAATGGCTGCTCGGCCGACGATACCGTCGCGGCGGACGGCAAGGTCTATGACACCGACCGTGTCATGTATCTACGCAATTACCTGACCCACCTGCAGCGCGCGACCCGCGAGGGGCTGCCGGTGAAGGGCTATTTCGTCTGGAGCCTGATGGACAATTTCGAGTGGGAGGATGGCTATACCAAGCTGTTCGGCATCCACCATGTCGACTTCAAGACCCAGAAGCGCACGCCCAAGCTCAGCGCCGACTGGTATCGCGAACTGGTGCGCACCAACAAGCTGGTGTGACCCGAGCGCCGCCGCCGTCCCCTTGCGGATGGCGGCGGCGACCTAGGGCCAATCGCCCCTAAAATTCCACGCCATATCGACATATGGCGTCGCATGGGCATTATCCCCTCGCATTGCCGGCCGCTGACTCGCGCCGCGCAATATCCAAGAGAGATAAGGAGTTACCCATGACGATGTCGCCGCTGTCCCGTGCCTCCCGCGCCGCCTGGCGGACGCTGGCCTGTGCCGGGCTGCTGTCCGCTTCCGCCCTGGCCGTGGCGGCCACGACCGCGCCGCAGTTCGACGTCGCGCGCATCGTCAACGACATCAAGATCCTGGCCAGCGACGAGTTTGAAGGCCGTGGCCCGGCGACCCGCGCCGAGACCAAGACGATCGACTATATCGCCAAGCAGATGGCGGCAGCCGGGCTGAAGCCCGCCGGCGACAAGGGCACTTGGTTCCAGGACGTGCCGCTGCGCATGTCGAACATCACCGGCACACCCAGCCTGTCGATGACCGTGGGCGGCGCAGCCCAGCCGCTGACCCAGGGTACGGAAATCGCCGTGCGCGCGGCCGAGACCGGCCAGTCGGCGGTCAAGTTCGCCAACCTGCCGCTGGTCTTCGTCGGCTATGGCGTGAAGGCGCCCGAGCGCGGCTGGGACGATTTCAAGGGCGTGGACCTTAAAGGCAAGATCATGGTCGTGCTGGTCAACGACCCCGATTTCGAGGGGGGCGAAGGCGATTTCGGCGGCAAGCTGATGACCTATTATGGCCGCTGGACCTACAAATATGAAGAAGCCGCGCGCCAGGGCGCGGCCGGCGTGCTGGTGGTGCATGAAAGCGAGCCGGCCTCCTATGGCTGGGCGACGGTCAAGAACAGCAACACCAACACCATGTTCGACATCGTCCGCGCCGATCCCAAGAGCGCGCACACCCAGATGGAAGGCTGGATCCAGAAGGATCTGGCGGCCAAGCTGCTGGCCGCGTCGGGCGTCGATTTCGAGGCGGCCAAGGCGGCCGCGCGCAAGAAGGACTTCAAGCCCATTCCCCTGAAGGCAACGATGAGCGCCGACTATGCGGTGAAGTCGGAAATCATCACCTCGCACAATGTCGCGGGTATCCTGCCGGGCAGCAAATATCCCGACGAGACCGTCATCTATTCCGCGCACTGGGACCATCTGGGCATCGGCGCGCCGGACGCGAAGGGCGACACCATCTATAATGGCGCGCGCGACAATGCGTCGGGCACCGCCGCCCTGCTGGAACTGGCCCGCGCCTATGCCAAGGGCCCCAAGCCCGAGCGCAGCGTGCTGTTCCTGGCGGTGACGGCCGAGGAGAAGGGCCTGCTGGGGTCGGAATATTATGCCGACAATCCGCTGCGCCCGCTGGCGACCACGGCCGGCGTCATCAACATGGACGGCCCCTTCGCCGCCGAGAAGACGGTCAATTTCTCCATCTCCGGCGCGGCGAAGCTGGACCTGCTGACCCTGCTGACGCAGGAAGGCGAGAAGCTGGGCCGCCATTATACGCCGGATGCGCGCCCCGAAGCGGGCAGCTTCTACCGCTCCGACCATTTCCCGATGGCCAAGCGCGGCGTGCCTGCCATCTCGTTCAATCCGGGCCGCGAACTGGTGAATGGCGGCGCGGCGCGCGGCAAGGAACTGGGCGATATCTATACCCGCGATCGCTATCACCAGCCGGCCGACCAGTATGACGACAGCTGGAACACCAGCAGCTGGGAGGGCGACATGACCCTGCTCTACAATGTCGGTCGCCGCGTCGCCGACGGCCATGACTGGCCCAACTGGTCGAGCGACAGCGAATTCCGCGCGGCCCGCGACGCCAGCCAGGCACAGCGCAAATAAGATGTGAGGCGTGGCGGCCGGTGCCTACCGGCCGCCATGTCATATCGGCAGTTCGTGGGTCGACTTGATTTCGGACAGGGCGACGGTCGAGTTGATTTCCTGGACGCCGGGCAGCTTGCTCAACCGTTCGAAGAAGAAGCGTTCATAGGCCTCGATATCCTTGGCCACGATGCGCAGCATGAAATCCATCGTGCCGAGCAGCACGAACGCCTCCAGCACTTCGGGAAAGCCGCCGATCGCGGCGCTGAATTCGTCCAGATTGGCGCGACCATGGGCGTTGAGCTTTACCTGGGCGAAGACCTGGGCATTGAGGCCGACCTTGCGCCGGTCGAGCAAGGCCACCCGCTTGCGGATCAGCCCTTCCTTTTCCAGCCGGTCGATGCGGCGCCAGCAGGGCGACGGAGTCAGCCCGACCTTGTCCGCGATCTCCGCCGTGGTCTGGCTGGCATCGCGCTGCAATTCGCGGAGAATCTTCCGCTCGAAATGGTCGAGTTCGATCATATTTTCCTACATATCGCCGATGACAGGATAATTCATCCTCATATTGGCAATATCGGGCTTCAAATCAGGCAAGATTCTTCTCTGGCGACCAGCGATAAGGCGGCATCATCCCGAGGAGAAGAATATGGTTTCCCGTCCTGCCCGCCTGAACCCGCCGATGCAGTCGGTGCGGCTGCTTGATCCCGCCAGCGGGCTGGACGGCGTGATTGCCATCCACAGCACCGCGATCGGGCCGGGCGCCGGCGGCTGCCGCTTCTGGCATTATGCCGACATCGGCGCGGCGCTGGACGATGCCTGCCGCCTGGCCGAGGGCATGAGCTACAAGAATGCCATGGCCGGCCTGCCCTTTGGCGGCGCCAAGGCGGTGCTGCGCCGACCCGAAGGCGAGTTCGACCGGGTCGCGCTGTTCCAGGCGTTCGGCCGCGCGGTCGAGGAACTGGGCGGCACCTATGTCACGGCCGAGGATGTCGGCACCAGCGTCGCCGACATGCAGGCGGTGGCCAGCCAGACCCGTCATGTCGCGGGCCTGGACGTAGCCGAGGGCGCAGCCGGTGGCGATCCGTCGCCCTGGACCGCGCTGGGCGTGTTCGAGGCGATGCAGGCGGCCGCCCGCCAGTCTCTGGGCGCAGAACTGTCCGACCTGACGGTCGCGGTGCAGGGCACCGGCAATGTCGGCGCGGCGCTGTGCCGTCGCCTGGCCGATGCCGGCGCCCGTCTGGTGATTGCCGACATCGATCCGCGCCGCCGCAACACGCTGGCCGCCGTGCTGAACGCGAATGTGGTGGACGTGGCCGACATCGCCGCGGTCGAGGCGGACATCTTTGCCCCCTGCGCCCTGGGCGGCGCGCTCGATCCGCAGAGCGTGGTGGCGATGCAGGCGCGCCTGGTCTGCGGCGCGGCCAACAACCAGCTGGCGACGCCCGATGTGGCGGAGCTGCTGCGGACGCGCGGCATCGTCTATGTGCCCGATTATGTCGCCAATGCCGGCGGCATCATCAGCGTGTCGGCCGAATATCTGGGCGAAGACCGCGCCAGCGTCGCCGCCCGCGTCGACCAGATCGGCGGCCGGGTCGCCCAGATACTGGACCAGGCCAAGCGCGAGGAGCGCTCCCCCGCGCTGGTCGCCGACGAAATGGCCGAAGCCATCATCGGCGAGGCCGAACGCCAGGCGGCGTAATCGCAAGCCGCAGTGATGCTGCGCATCAGCGGCTTGAAAGGCTCAGACGCCGCGCGGGCTTGATCAAGGCGTGATGCGGAAAACCCATCACGCCCTGATAGTCCCCCCCTCCCCTCTGCGCTGTCGGTCAGTCCCGGCAGCGCAGGGTGGCAAGCGCCGCCAACAGCATGACGGCGCCGGCAAAGGCCATGGTCCAGATCGGTTCGGTCGGGAAGAAATGGCGCATGATCGTGCCCATCACCGTCGCCACCAGCAATTGCGGGAGGACGACGAAGGCGTTGAACAGCCCCATATAAATGCCGAGCTTGGTCTGCGGCACGCTGGAGGCGAGCATCGCATAGGGCATGGCGAGGGTCGAGGCCCAGGCGATGCCGATCGCCACTTCCGACAATAGCAATGCGTGAGCGTCGCGCAGGACAAGGAAGGACAGGAAGCCGAGCGCGCCGAGCGTGAGCGCCAGCGCATGGGTCCGGGCCTGGCCGATGCGGCGGGCGAGCGGCTGGAGCAGGAAGGGCGCGGCGAAAGCGGCGACGCCATTATAGGTGGCGAAGAGGATGCCGACCCAATTGCCCCCTTCATTATAGGCGGCACTGGTCGGGTCGGCCGATCCGAACACATATTGGGCGACCACCGGCGTGGTATAGATCCACATGATGAAGAGCGCCGACCAGGTGAAGAACTGGACCAGCGCCAGCTTCTTCATCATCGCCGGCATGGTCGCGAAATTGCCGACCACATGGCTGAGCAGATTGTCGGTCCGCCCCTGCGCATGGAGGCCGCGCGCGACGATGCGGGCGATGCCATAGGCGGCGAGGAGCCCGCCCAGCAGATACAGCTCCTTTTCCAGCGCCCAGCCCCAGACGGCGGCGATGATGGCAAGGCCGGCGACGATCCAGAGCGGACCACCGGCGGGGACCGGCGGCGCCGCCTCCTGGCTGGCCGCTTCGCTGGCCTGGGCAAAGCGGGCCATCTGCTCGGGCGAATATTCGCGGGTGGTGAGCACGGTCCACAGCACGGCGAGGAACAGCGCGGCACCGCCGATATAGAAGCTGATGTGCACCGTATCGGGGATCATGCCGGCGGGGGCGACATTGGAGACGCCCATCTGGTCGAGCAGCCAGGGGGTGGAGGAGCCGATCACCGCGCCGGTGCCGATGAAGGCGGTCTGGATCGCATAGCCGGCCATATGCTGTTCCTTCGCCAGCATGTCGCCGACAAAGGCCCGAAACGGCTCCATCGAGACATTGAGCGAGGCGTCAAGAATCCAGAGCATCAGCGCGGCGGCCATCAGGCCCGGCGCATTGGGCATGCCGAAAAGCGCAAGCGCCGCGAACAGCGCACCGGCGAAGAAATAGGGCCGGCGCCGGCCGAGGCGGCACCAGGTGCGGTCGCTATAATGGCCGATCACAGGCTGGACCAGCAGGCCGGTCAGCGGCGCGGCGATCCACAGCAAGGCGAGATTGTCGAGATTTTCCCCCAGCGACTGGAAGATGCGCGACATGTTGGCGTTCTGCAGCGCGAAGCCGATCTGGATGCCGAAGAAGCCGAAGCTGATATTCCACAGCCCCCAGAAGCCCTGGCGCGGCCGACCGTCGGACGTCGTCGCGCCCGTTTCCAGCCCCATCTCACTCATTCCGGCCATCCCCATCCTTCGCCTTAACTTCGCACATTTCCCGCACATTTTGACATTAAGTTGCGAGCGCCTGATCCTATCGGAAAGTCTGCGTGCATGCGGTCACGCAGCCTATCAAGCGCTGGCGGAATAGGACAGCCGGGGGCTGTTGATCGCGCCCTTCGATCCTGCGTCATCCTGACGAAAGTCAGGATCCATTCGGCGCGACATCTGCGAGCGAGCGCTGAATGGATCCCGGATCAAGTCCGGGATGACGGTAGGAACAGAAGAGGCGTCAGCCTTCACCGCTTGCGCTTGCCGCCGCTGGCGACGAAGCGGATCGCCTGGCCGCCGCCGGGCGCTAGGTCGAGGCTGAGGACATCGCCCTTCTTCACCTGCTTCTTTTCGATCACGATCGCGTGGCGTGCCTCGGTGCGATAGTCGGCGCCGGGGCCGTCGCGGTAGATTTCGGCGGTGTAGCTGCGGCCGGCATCGAGGAAATCGAGCGTTACCTTGCTGGAGCGCGCCTGTTCATCGCCAACCGCGCCCAGATACCAGTCGTCGCTGCCCTTCGCCTTGCGCGCGATGGTGACATAGTCGCCGACCTCGCCATTCAAGGCGCGGGTATCGGACCAGTCGGTCGGCACATCCTTGATGAACTGGAATGGGCCGGGATATTTGGCGTAATTTTCCGGCGTGTCGGCCGCCATCACCACCGGCGAATAGAGGACGACATAGAGGGCGAGCTGCTTGGCGATAGTCGAGTGGATGGTGCTGCCTTCCGAACCCGACAGGCTGAGCACGCCCGGCGTGAAGTCCATCGGACCGCCCAGCAGCTGGGTGAAGACCAGGTTCGCCTCATGCTCGGGCGGGTTCTTGCCACCGACCCAGGCATTATATTCCATGCCCCGGCCGCCTTCGCGCGCGACCCAGTTGGGGTAGGTGCGGCGCAGGCCGGTATCCTTGACCGGTTCATGGCTGTCGATGCTGACATGATATTTGGCGGCGGTCTGCACGACGCGCAGATAATGGTTCACCATCCACTGGCCTTCATGCCATTCGCGATGCTTCGTGCCATCGGCATCGACCCGCTCGATCTGGCCGGCGTCGGTGACATAGCCGGTCTTCACCACCTGCTCGCCATGGTCGGCCGCCCATTTGAAGGCACTGTCGAGCTGACCGTCATAATGGCTGGCCGATCCGCCGGTTTCATGATGGCCGATCAGGGTGACGCCCTTGGATTTCGCATAGGCGGCAAGGCCGTCGGCGTCGAAATCTTCGGTCGGCTGCGAGAAGTTCATGTCCTTGCCATTGCCGAACCAGTTACCGTCCCAGCCGACATTCCAGCCCTCGACCAGCACGGCGGGGATGCCGCTGGCGGCGGCGAAATCGATGTAGCGGCGAACATTGGCGGTAGTGGCACCATGTTTGGGGCCGCGCGCCCAGCTCCATTCACCCTTGATCATGTTCCACCAGACGCCGACGAACTTGCCCGGCTTGATCCACGAAACATCGCCGAGCTTGTTCGGCTCGTTCAAGTTCAGGATCATGTGGTTCATGTAAAGGCTGGCGGCATCGTCGGCGACGGCAATGGTGCGCCAGGGGGTGGAGAAGCCGGCGTCGCGCGACACTTTGGGGGCGCCCGCCCCCGGCGTCAGATCGGCGCGGAACGTGTTGCCCTCGGCACGGGCGAGATTCATGCCCGCATAATCGACCAGCGCGGCCTCATGCAGGGCGACATGAGTGCCGTCGGCCAGCTTCACCGTCATCACCGTCTGGGCGGTGCCAACCGCGTCGAGCGGGGTGCGGTTGTAGAGATATTCCTCGCGGTTCCATTCATAGGCGGGCTTCCACCAGGCGGTGCCGCCCTGCGCGAAGGCGAACTGGGTCAGCTCCTCGGCGATGTTGGCGTGATGGAGATTGGCCTGATCGGGCAGGCTGTAGCGGAAGGCGACGCCATCATCGAACAGGCGGAAGGTCACATCCATCTCGCGCTGGAGATCGCCCTTCTCGCGGAAGACCAGCTTCAGCTCATTATGATGGTCGCGGATCGTGATCCATTCACCCCAGGGCTGGGTCCAGCTGGTGTCGCTGCTCGCCTGCTTGCTGTCGGCGAGCGTCAGGTTGCGCTCGATCTTGGGCGCGTCGGTGAACATGAAGCCCAAACGGGAATCGGCGATCAGCGGCTTGCCATTGCGCTGCACGGCGTAGCTGGGGCGCCCCTCGCTATCGAGGCTGATGGTGAGGGTGATATGGCCGTCGGGCGAGGCGGCCTTGGCCACCACATCGGCGCGCGCGGCGGTGGGCGCGAGCGCCAGGGCGATGAGGGGCAGAGCGAGCGCGGTCAGTCGCTTCATGGGAACGTCCTTAAACTTGGAAGGCGGCGACGAGGCCGGATGCGGGGGCGAAATTCCAGTCGGCGATGCGGCCGGTCGACAGTTCGACCTGCCAGCGGTCCGCATCGGCCGGGCGCCAGGCGACGGGACTGGTGCCGAGGTTGAAGACGCAGAGGCGCTGCTGCCCGTCCTGCGTCCGTTCAAAGGCGAGCAGATCGTCCGGCGTATCGAGAAAGGTGATCGTGCCGCTGCGCAGCGCCGGGGTGGCATTGCGCAGGGCCAGCACTTCGCGCGTCCAGTGGAGCAGCGAGGCGGGGTCGGCTTCCTGCGCGTCGACGGCGAGCGGGCGGTGCGCCTCCCCCACCGGCAGCCAGGGCTTCGCGTCGGAGAAGCCGAGCCAGGGCGCCGCGCCGGTCCAGGGCATGGGCGTGCGGGCGCCGTCGCGCGACAGGGTCAGCGGCCAGTTGGCGATCGCTTCGGGATCCTGCAGATCCTCGAACGCGATATCGACCTGCGGCAGGCCCAGTTCCTCGCCATAATAGAGGAAGATATTGCCGCGTAGGCAGGCCAGCAGCAGCATCTTCATCCGGCAATAGGCATGGGCGTCGATGTCGCCGGCCCAGCGCGAGACGGCGCGCGGCGCGTCATGATTTTCGAACGCCCAGCTCGGCCAGCCAATCCCCTGCTCCGCCGGCCAGCGCGACAGCGCGTCTTTCAGGAACGGCGCGGTCAATTTGGGGGCGTAGAGGAAGTCGAAGCCATAGGCGGTGTTGAGGCGATGATCGCCCTGGGTGAAGGCCTTCATCTCCGCATCGCTGTCATCCCCGCCGACTTCGGCGACGGTGAAGCGATCGGGATATTCGTCGAACACCGAACGCACCTGTTCCAGGAACAGCGGAATGTCCGGGTGGCTCTGGCTGTAGCGCTTGATCTGGAAATCATAGGGGCGCGTGCGGATGCGACCGTCTTCGGGCGCGGGCGGATTGTCGCGCAGTTGCGGGTCGGGCATCGAATGGTTGATCGCGTCGATGCGGAAGCCGTCTACGCCGCGATCGAGCCAGAAGCGCACGATATCCAGCACCGCCGCCTGCACCTTTCCATTGTGCAGGTTGATCTGCGGCTGCTCCTTCAGGAAATTGTGCATGTAGTATTGGCCGCGCCGCGCATCCCAGGTCCAGGCCGGGCCGCCGAACACCGACTGCCAGTTGTTGGGCGGCGTGCCGTCGGGCTTCGCATCGGCCCAGACATACCAGTCGGCATGGTCGTTCTGGCGGCTGGAGCGGCTTTCGATGAACCAGGGATGTTCGTCGGAGGTATGGGCCCAGACCTGATCGACGATGATGCGCAGACCGAGGTCATGGGCGCGGGCGATCAGCGCATCGAAATCGGCGAGCGTGCCAAAGATCGGATCGACATCGCAATAATCCGACACGTCATAGCCGAAGTCGCGCATCGGGCTCTTGAAGAAGGGCGATAGCCAGATGGCGTCGACGCCGAGCGAGGCGACATAGGGAAGATGGGCGGTGATGCCGGCCAGATCGCCGATGCCGTCGCCATTGGAGTCGGCGAAGCTGCGCGGATAGATCTGGTAGATGGTGGCGCCGCGCCACCAGGGAGTCAGTGCGTCGGTCATTGCGGATTAGCGCTCCGTACAGCGCAGACGCTGTAGCCAAGGGGAGGAAGGTCGAGGGTGAGGCTGCCGGGCGCGGACGCGCGCGGGGCACAGGCCGCGCCGGCGAGAGTGTCGAAGGCGGTGGAGGCTATATCCACCTGGACCTGCGCCCTGATCGGCGTGGTCGATGTGTTGAAGGTAATCAGATATTCCGCGCCCGTGTCGGGATCGAAGCGGGAGACGGCGAACAGGCCCGGCTCGTCGCCACGCGCGCGGATCGTCTCGCTGCCCCGGCGTAGGGCGGCATGGCCGGTGCGCAGGCGGGCGAGCGCCGCGATCTCGCGATAGAGCGGATGGGCGGGATCGAAGCGCGCGGTGGCGGTGGTGGCAGTGCTGCCGAGCAGGCGATTGTCGTTATAGCTCGCCACCTGGCTGCCGAACATATCCTCGCGCGCGTCCTGATCGCCGCCGTCGCCGACGAAACCCTGTTCATCGCCATAATAGATGGTCGGCACGCCGCGCAGCGTCAGCAGCATGGCGTTGGCGAGCATCACCCGGCGCAGCACCTCATCCTCGCCGGCCTGCGGGAAGGCGCGGCGGACGAAGGTGGCAAAACGGCCGGCGTCATGATTGCTGACGAAGGTCGGCAACTGGCGCGCGGTGGCGGCGCCACCCTGATAGAGGGCGTCGCCGGTCAGCATGCGTTCCCAGGTGGCGGTCGCCGCCTTGCCCGCAACGGTTTCCAGCGCGGCCTGGCGAAAGGCGAAGTCGAGCACGGCGGGGAAGCCACCTTCGCGGGTGTGCCAGGCGAGCGGGCCGGCATCGACCGTCTCGACATAGACTTCGCCAAAGACATGGAAATTGGGGATGCCGCGCGCTTTCGCCCGTGCCTGCATGGCGGGGACGAACTGCTGCCAGAAATGCGGGTCGACATGGCGGGCGGTGTCGATGCGAAAGCCGTCAATGCCGAAGCGGTCGATCCAGCCGCCGAAAATGTCGATCATGCCGGCGATCACGCGCGGATGTTCGGTCATCAGATCGTCGAGTCCGGCAAAGTCGCCCATGGTCGCGCTCTCGCCCGAATAGGTCGTCTCGCCGCGATTATGATAATAGCGCACATCGTTGAGCCAGGCCGGGTTCTTCACCGCCTGTTCGCCCTTCGGCACGAAGGGGGTATAGGCATAGGCCGGGTCGGTGAGCTTGCCGAAATTGGCGGCGCTATGATCGGCGTCGCCGGCAAAGCCCGGATTGATCGCCGGGCCGGCCACGCCGCCGCGGCGCTGATAGGGATAGTCGGCGCGCGCGCGATAGGGACAGGGCCGGTCGGCGCATTCGCGATAGCGGATCACGTCGGCCGTATGGTTGGCGATGATGTCCATATAGACCTTCATCCCCCGGCCATGGGCGGCCTTCACCAGCGCGGCAAAATCCGCGTCGGTGCCGAAATGCGGATCGACATGCTCGAAATCGGTGATCCAGTAGCCGTGATAGCCGGCGCTTTCCTGCCCCTTGGGCCCCTGCACCGGCTTGTTGCGGAAGATCGGGCCAACCCAGATGGCGGTGGCGCCCAGCCCCTGAATATAATCGAGCCGGCGGATCAGCCCCTGGATATCGCCGCCATGGTAGAAGCCCTTGGACGCGGGATCATAGCCGGTCTGGAGCCGGTCGCCCTTGAGGCCGCCCTTGTCATTGGCGGGGTCGGCATTGTCGAACCGGTCGGGCAGGACGAAATAGATGACTTCATCTTCGGGCAGGCGGGCGCGGAAGCCGCCATCCTGTGCCATCGCCGGAGCGGGAAGCGCGCAGAGCGCAGCCAGCAGCATTGCCGTTCGTCCGCGCATGGCCTTCATCCCTCCCATTGCCGATTGTGCCCGATTGCCGCGGCTTGGCCCCTTCTTAGTCGGCGGGGACAGGGCGGGCCAAGGGAGCGGCATACGTATTCAGACCGGTTTCAAACCCTTCTATTCCCAATGGAGACTCGCTGGCGTAGGGTCGCGCCATGGCCGCCAACGACAAAGTGACATCCTTCGACATCGCCACGCTGGCCGGCGTGTCCCAGCCGACCGTGTCGCGCGCGCTGCGCGGCGACAAGACGGTGAGCGAGGCGACGCGGCTGCGGGTCGAGGCGATCGCCCGGCAGCTCAACTATACGGTGGACAAGAATGCATCCTCGCTGCGGCGGGGCAAGAGCAATACGCTGGCCCTTCTCTTCTTCGAGGATCTGCTGCCCGACGAAAGCTGGATCAACCCCTTCTTCCTGTCGATGCTGGGGCCGATCCTGCAGACCTGCGCCAAGCGCGGCTATGATCTGCTGACCAGTTTCCAGCAGCTCTCGACCGACTGGCATGTCGATTATGAGGATAGCCGCAAGGCCGACGGCATCATCCTGCTGGGCTATGGCGACTATGAAATCTATCGCACCCGGCTGGAGCAGCTGGTGGCGCAGGGCACGCATTTCGTGCGCTGGGGGTCGGTGGACCAGCATGCGCTGGGGATGACGATCGGCTGCGACAACCGGCGTGGCGGGCGGGACGCGGGCGCCCACCTGATCGCGCGCGGATGCAGCCGGATCGCCTTTCTGGGCGACGCATCGAGCCATTATCCCGAATTTCGCGACCGTTATGCCGGCCTGTCCGACGTGCTGCGCGAGGCGGGGCATGCGGTCGACCCCGGCCTGCATGTCGATGCGCTGTCGACCGAACAGTCGGGTTATGAGGCGGCAAGCCGGCTGATCGCGCGCGGCGTGACGTTCGACGCGATCTTTGCCGGGTCCGACCTGATCGCGATCGGCGCGATGCGGGCGCTGGACGAGCATGGGCTGTCGGTGCCCGGCGACGTCGCCCTCATCGGCTTCGACGATATCCCTGCCGCCAGCCTGACGCGGCAGCCGCTGACCACCGTGGCGCAGGATTATCTGCACGCGGGCGAAGTGCTGGTCGACGCGCTGATCGGCCAGATCGACCGCAAGCCGGTAACGCCGACGCTGCTGGCGCCGCGACTGATCACGCGGATGACGGCTTAGGGACAATCGACATTCAGCCCTGACGGCCTGCAAATGGCGGTTCTCCGCGCTTCCGGTGCTCACGTACTTTGAGTACGCTGCGCTCCGGGTCACGGAAAACCACCATTTTCGTCACGTCATCATCTGAATGTCGATCGCCCCT